>JAICXG010000368.1 GCA_025980625.1 Chthoniobacterales bacterium | reverse complement strand
TTCTGAGCGGCGGCTGCTTTCAGAATCGCTATCTCACGGAGCTGGTCATCGCCGATTTGCGGGCCGCCGGTTTTGAGCCGGTATGGCATCAGTGGATTCCGCCTAACGACGGCGGGATTTCGCTCGGCCAGGCAGTGGCGGCGAGCTGGCGCGAACCCGAGGCGACGGAGAGTTAATGCCACATCGGAACTTGCAACAGCAAAAGAAGCAAGAGGAGATCATCGACCGCACCGCGCCGCCCGGCGAAGTCATCTATGAAGCGATCTATGCCGAGGGCGAACACGAGCTGCATCGCAATTGGGCCGAGCTTGCACTTTCCGGCCTGGCCGCCGGACTCTCGATGGGCTTCTCCATGCTCGGTGAAGGTCTACTCCGCCAATACCTGCCGAATGCGTCATGGGCGCCGCTTCTCACGAAGTTCGGTTACAGCCTCGGGTTTCTGGTCGTTATCCTCGGACGCCAACAGCTCTTTACCAAGAACACCCTGACCGTAATTCTGCCGCTTCTCCGCGCGAAACATCTCCGCATCCTAGGCAACGTCGGCCGGCTTTGGACAATTGTCTTCGTCACGAACATTCTCGGCACCTTTGCTTTTGCCGCACTGGCGGCAAAGTCCGAGGTATTCTCGCCCGAGCTGCGCGCCGAGTTCATCCGCATCGGGACGCGCGCGCTGGAGGGTAGCTTTGGCGTCCTTATCCTTCGCGGGATCATCGCTGGCTGGCTGATCGCACTCATGGTCTGGCTGCTGCCCTTTGCCGAATCGGCCCGCATTTGGGTCATCATTATCCTGGCTTATTTGATTGGGCTGGCTGACCTGCCGCACGTGGTCGCCGGTAGTGTCGAGACTTCATATTTGGTTTGGTCCGGTGCTCTCGGCTTCAGCCGCTACCTCTTCGCATTTCTGCTCCCGGTTTTAATCGGGAACGTCATCGGTGGTGTCGCGCTGGTTGCAGTTGGGGCGCACGCCGAATTTTTCGAAGCGGAGGAAAAGAAGGACAAATGAATCTGGTCTATGGGCAGTTAGTCGAAATTTCACACGAGGAGGGTATTCCCATCGGGAAAGTTCTGGTGCGGGGTGCGCGCAAGAAAGTTCCGCTCGGCCTCCTGACAGAGGTGGGGTGCGGTGATACGGTTTTAATCTGCGACGGCGTCGCAATCAGCAAGGTAAAGCAAGATGTGTCTGGCGATTCCCGGAAAACTGATTGAGATCAGCGCCGACTCCCACGGAGTGCGGATGGGGAAGGCGAACTTCGGCGGGATCGTGAAGCAGGTTTGCCTCGAATACACGCCCGATGTCGAAAAGGGCGATTACGTTTTGGTGCACGTCGGCTTCGCCTTGAGCAAGGTGGACGAAACCGAAGCCGCGCGCACCTATCAGGCGCTGGAGCGAATGCAGCAGCTGACCGAACTCGACGTCCCGGATGTACCGGACCAGCCGAGCCCAAGAGCGAACGCGGCATGAAATATCTCGACGAATACCGCGACGGAGCGCTCGCCCGAAAAGTCGTCGAAGAGATTCATCGCACCGTCACCAAGCCTTGGGTGCTGATGGAAGTCTGCGGCGGGCAGACTCACTCGATCGTGAAGTACGGGATTGACCGGCTTTTGCCTAACGAGGTCGAACTGGTTCATGGCCCCGGCTGTCCGGTCTGCGTGACTTCACTCGAGATGATCGACAAAGCGCTCGAGATCGCGCGCCGTCCGGACGTTATCTTTTGTTCATTCGGCGACATGTTGCGCGTGCCCGGCTCGGAGCAGGATCTTCTCATCCTGAAATCGCGCGGCGCCGATGTGCGAGTGGTCTATTCGCCAATCGATTGCCTGAAAATCGCGCGCGC
>JAICXG010000217.1 GCA_025980625.1 Chthoniobacterales bacterium | reverse complement strand
CTGGCCCGCGAAGCCGAGATCGCGCTCGCCACGATGGCGATGATCACCGACTACGACTGCTGGAAAATTGAGGAGGAACCGGTCTCGGTGCAAACCGTCATTGGGCATCTGCTGGCCAACGCCGAGACGGCAAAAAAGATTTTGGCCGCCGTCATTCCCCGGATTCCCAGCGAACCGGACTGGCCGGAGCACCGCGCACTCGATAGCGCCCTCATCACGGACCGCGCGCTCTGGCCGTTGATGACGCGGGAAAAATTGCAAGCGATCCTGGGGCGCTTTGCCTGACTGGAGCGGCGCGCAAACAAAGCTTGCCCTCGAACTTCCAAATACAGTAATTATAAGAGCCGTGGCGACGAACAGTGAGACTCGCCTCCAAACTGAACATCAACAATGAAAACGAAACTCGTTCTCAGCCTGCTCCTCGCGGCGTCGTTGCCCGCCTGCACGACAACGAAAACCACCTCGCGCACAACTTACGACGACAAAGGCAGCCGCTACGCGCAAATGGCGGAACCGGCGCCGCCAGCGGAAGGTCCCGAGGCTGATATTCCTTCCGAGGGCCCCAGAGACGTGAACGCCAACCCGGCTTTCATGCCCTCGCCGCTGCTGCGCGCTTCCGCCGCGGGCGGTCCCTAGGTCTCCTTTTTTCGCCGCTCGCGCAAGCGGCCGATGGCGTCGCCTAACGACGCGATCTGGAGCGGCGAATGGGCCGCACTGACGGCGATGCGCAGGCGCGCAGTGCTCCTGGCGACGGTGGGATAACGGATCGCCGGCACGAAAAACCCTTCCTGCCGCAACGTCCGCGCGAGATCGAGCGCGCGTTGTTCATCGCCGACCATCCAGGGGATAATGGCCGCCCCGGGTTTGCCGAAGCGCTCCTCCTGCTCGGGGAGCAACTTGCGCAGCTGCACGATCCGTCGCCAGAGCGTTTTGCGCCGCGCCTCGCCATCGGCGGAAAGGAGAAACTCGATCGCGGCCGTCGCAGCCGCGGCGAGCGCAGGTGGTGGTGCGGTCGAGAAGACAAACGACCGCGCCCGATTGATCAGCCAATCAATCAAGCTGCGCGAACCGCAAATGTAACCGCCGCTCACGCCTAACGAATTGCCGAGCGTTCCCATCTGGATGTCGATCTCCTCTTCCAGACCCAGCTCAGCCGCCAGGCCGCGGCCGTGCGATCCGAGGACGCCGGCGGCGTGCGCTTCGTCGAGAAGAAGGAGGGCATTGAAGCGCTTCTTCAATTCGACCAGTTCGCGCAGTGGGGCCCGGTCGCCGTCCATGCTGAAAACCGCTTCCGTTGCGAGGACAATTCGCGCCTCGGGAAACTCGCGCCGCGCCGATTCCAGCAGACTCTCGAGTTTGCCCAGGTGATTGTGCGGGAAGACCCGCAGCGTCGCGCCGCTCAGACGCGCGCCGTCAATCAGCGCGGCGTGACAGTGCTTGTCCAGAATCAGCAGATCTTCCTTCGCAGCGAGCGCGGGCAAGGCGCCAATCGCGGCCGCATATCCGCTGGAAAAACTGATCGCCGCCGGTGTCCGCTTCCATTTTGCGAGCGCCGATTCGAGCGCGACGTGCGGCGATTGCGTTCCGCTGATCAAGCGCGGCGCACCCGCGCCGACTCCGAATTGATCGATCGCGGCTTTGGCGGCTTCGCGCAAGATCGGGTCGGCCGCGAGCCCGAGGTAATCGTTGGAGGAAAAGTTGAGGAGATGTTTGCCCACGATCTCGACTTCCGGGCCCTGCGCGGTGCCGAGTTCGCGTAACTTGCGATGGAGCGAATGCGCCCGCAGGGCTTCGAGTTGCTCCTGGAAAAGTTCGCTCATCTCACGCGTCGGTTCGCGTGAAGCTACATCCGACGCAAACCCCAGGAAAGGAGCGCCGATGCATCCTGCCAGACGCGCGAGCTGCTGTCGCCGAGCACGACGACGATGACATCGCGGCCTGGGATGTTGCCGCTCGCGATCAGGCAATGGCCGGCCGCTTCGGTGTAGCCAGTCTTCATCCCATTGCAGTAGGGGAGGCGCCGCAGAACTCGGTTCGTGTTCTCGAGTTCGCGCGTCCGGCCATTGGCATAACGAAAAACGAGCCGCGGCAGACAGACGATGGAGCGGATCGTCGGATTGGCATAAGCCGCGCGCGCGATGATCGCGAGATCGCGCGCGGTCGAGTATTGGTCGGGAATCGGGAGCCCGTTCGGGTTGACGAAATTGGAATGGGTGGCGCCGAGCGCGCGCGCCTTTGCGTTCATCTTCATCGCGAAAGCTTCGATGCTGCCGGCGTTGTCCCGTGCCAGGCAACGTGCGACGTCGTTAGGGCTTTTCACGAGCAGCGCGCGCAGAAGATCGATCCGCTGATAAGTCTCCCCCGGTTTGATGTTCAACCGCACCGGCTCGGCCAGGGTATCAGTTACTTGCACTGTGACCTCGCGATCGAGGTAGCCGTCTTCGGAGACGATCAGCGCGGTCAGCAATTTCTGTGTGCTCGCCGCCGCGCGCGCGGCGTCGGCGTTCTTCTCGTAAAGCACTTCGCCGGTTTTTGCGTCTTCCACGAGAACGGAAGCGGCGCGGGTGGTTGGAACAACATTCGAGTCGAGCTCACGCGTCTGGTATGCGACTGATACTTCCGCATCGTCATCGACCGGGGTGGCACGCCGGACCTGATGATGTTTTGTCTTGGCCGGCGCGACCGAAGCGAGCGTGAAAACGATCGTTAGGCAAAGAATGATTGGCGCAGTGGCTCGGCGAATCATGAGCACAATATTAGGAGCAAAACCTGCACCGGCGCAAGCCTAACGATCTTCGCCGCGCTCAATCAACTCGATCTCGTAGCCTTCCGGCGCGTCGATAAAGGCGATCGCGCCGCCGCGGCCATTTGGATGCGGGCCATCGGAGAGCGGATAACCTTTGGCCGCCGCGCGTTTCGCAAATTCCTCGATGTTGTCGACCTCAAAGGCGAGATGGGTCAGGTCCGGACCGACCACGACCGGACCGCTGGCGTCGTATTTGCAGAGCTCGATTTCCTCCTCGCTGCCGGGCGCTTTGAAGAAGACGAGCTGGGACCCGCGGCCGGAAGTATGCCGGCGCACTTCCTCGAGCCCGAGAACGTCGCGATAAAATGCCACCGTCTTCTCGAGGTCCTTCACGCGATAACGTGTGTGCAGAAGCTTCGTGATCATCGCTATCTTATTGCGCCCAACCCGACTTAATTTCAAACTCGGCCGCACCTTGCACTTCGCTCATGCTTTCGCTCGGAATCGACAGCGGCACGAAAAGCACTAAAACGCTCGTCCTCGATATCGAGTCGGGCAAGGTGCTGGCGCTCGCGCAACGAACCTACGGAACGATCGAAGGTTTGCCGCCCGGTCACGTCGAGCAGGACCCGCAGACCTGGCTTGACGCCGCGGAAGCGACGATTGCGGAGTGCCTGGAGAAAATCGGCAAACGGCGCAGTGAGATCTGCGCCATCGGGGTGGGCGCGCAACAGCACGGCCTCGTCGCACTCGATGAAGCGAACCAGGCGCTCCGGCCCGCGAAGCTCTGGTGCGATGTCTCGACCGAGCCGCAGTGCGAGGAGTTCAACAAAAAATTCGGCGGGCCGGAGGGTCTGATCGAGCGGATCGGCAATCCGATGCTCCCGGGTTATACCGCGCCGAAGCTTCTCTGGTTAAAAGAAAATGAGCCGAGCAATTTCGCCCGCCTAACGAGTGTGCTCCTGCCGCACGATTACCTCAATCTCTGGCTCACCGGCGAGCGCCAGATCGAATACGGCGACGCTTCCGGCACCGGTTTGATGGATGTGCGGACGCGGAAATGGTGCGAGCCGATTCTGAAGTTCATCGATCCGAAGCTCGAGTCGATGCTGCCGCCGTTGCGTTCGTCGAAACGTCCGGCGGGATTATTGCGCAGCGTGCTCCGCGAGAAATGGGGCCTGGCGGAGGACGCGCTCGTCAGTGCCGGGAGCGGCGACAACATGATGAGCGCGATCGGCACCGGGAATATTCGGCCCGGCGTTGTCACGGTTAGCCTTGGCACCTCGGGCACGATCTGCGCCTTTGCCGAGGAACCGGTGATCGATCCGAGGGGCGAAGTCGCGGCCTTCTGTGATGCGACGGACCACTGGCTGCCGCTCACCTGCACGATGAATGTCGCCGTCGCCACGGAACAGGTGCGGGAACTGTTTGGCTGGGATATTCCAACGATCGAAAAGCGCGTCGCCGCTGTCCCGCCGGGCGCGGGCGGCATCCTCTTTCTTCCTTATCTGCAGGGCGAGCGGACACCGAACCTGCCGGCGAGCTCCGGCGTTTTCCACGGCCTAACGAAAGAAAACATGAAGCCCGACTTCATGGCCCGCGCGGTCGTGGAAGGAGTGACACTCGGGCTCGCCTACGGCCTGCGGCGCTTTAAGGACCTCGAGATCGTGCCGGCGGAAATTCGCCTCACCGGCGGCGGGAGCAAAAGTGCGGTCTGGCGACAGATCGCAACCGACGTGCTCGGGGTTCCGACGGTCGCGTTGAAGGTGACAGAAGGCGCGGCCTTAGGCGCGGCAATTCACGGCGCGTGGACTTACTGCCAGGTCAAAGGCAAACCCATCAGTCTCGAAAAACTGGTCGACGATCTCGTCCTTGTGGAGAAGAAAACGCGCGTCGAACCGGGCAAGGCAGCCAGCTTGCTCTATGGCGAGTTACTCCTGAAAGGGATTGACCTAACGAAAAAACTCAGGACGGCGGGGTATCTCTGAGTTGCGCCTCTCCGGGTAGCGCACTCGTTCCGAGTGCTGGTCGCGGTGTTCCGCCGCGGCAAACTTTTTCTGGAGGTTGCAACAAGCGCAACGCTTT
>JAICXG010000151.1 GCA_025980625.1 Chthoniobacterales bacterium | reverse complement strand
GGCGACGCTCGGACCGAGCGGCCGCAATGTTATCCTCGACAAGAAATTCGGCAGCCCCACCATCACCAAAGATGGCGTAACGGTGGCGAAGGAAATCGAGCTCGAGGATCCTTATGAAAACATGGGCGCTCAGCTCGTGCGCGAAGTCGCTTCCAAGACTTCTGACATCGCCGGTGACGGCACCACCACCGCGACCGTGCTCGCTGAGTCCATCTATAAGGAAGGTCTCCGCAATGTCACGGCCGGCGCTAACCCGACCTCGCTCCAGCGCGGCATCAACCAGGCCGTGGAAACGATCGTCGCCGAGCTGAGCAAGATCTCAAAGAAGGTCAGTGACCGAAGTGAGATCGCCCAGGTCGCGACTGTCTCAGCTAACTGGGACAAGACGATCGGCGAAATCATTGCCGACGCGATGGACAAAGTCGGCAAGGACGGCACCATCACGGTCGAGGAAGCCAAGTCGATCGAGACCACCCTCGAAGTCGTCGAGGGTATGCAGTTCGACAAAGGCTATCTCTCGCCCTACTTCGTGACTAACGCCGAAGAAATGGAAGCCGTGCTTGATAACCCCTACATTCTCATTCACGAGAAGAAAATCTCGAGTCTTAAGGACATGCTCCCGCTCCTCGAGAAAGTGGCCAAGGCCGGTCGTCCGCTCCTCATCATTGCGGAAGACGTGGAAGGCGAAGCGCTCGCGACCCTCGTCGTGAACAAGCTCCGCGGCACCTTGCAGGTCGCAGCCGTCAAGGCCCCGGGTTTTGGCGATCGTCGTAAGGCGATGCTGGAAGATATCGCCGTGCTCACTGGTGGCCGTTGCATCACTGAAGACCTCGGCATCAAACTCGAGAATGTTAAGCTCGAAGATCTCGGCCGCACCAAGCGCGTCACGATCGACAAGGAGAACACCACGATCGTGGAAGGCGAAGGCAAGCAGGCCGACATCCAGGGGCGCGTCTCGCAAATCCGTCGTCAGATCGAAGAGACCACCTCGGATTACGATCGGGAGAAGCTCCAAGAGCGCCTCGCGAAGTTAGCCGGTGGTGTCGCCGTGATTAATGTCGGCGCCGCGACTGAGACCGAGATGAAGGAAAAGAAGGCGCGCGTCGAAGATGCATTGCATGCGACTCGCGCGGCGGTAGAAGAAGGCATCGTCCCTGGCGGCGGTGTTGCTTTGATCCGTGCACAAAAAGCGCTCGACAGCCTCAAGCTCGAAGGCGACGAAGCGGTTGGTATGGCTATCGTTCGCCGTGCGATCGAGGAACCACTCCGCACCTTGGCCGATAACGCCGGTCAGGAAGGCGCGCTGATCGTGCAGGAAGTGAAGAAGCGGAAAGGCAACGAAGGTTACGATGTCGCGAAGGAGGAATACACTGATCTCGTCAAAGCGGGTATCGTTGATCCGACTAAAGTGACTCGGACTGCGCTGCAAAACGCAGCTTCGATCAGCGGTCTGCTCCTTACTACCGAAGCAGTCATCACCGAGGCTCCTGAGAAGGAGAAAGCTCCGGCGATGCCTCCAGGCGGAATGGGTGGCATGGGCGGCATGGATTACTAAGCCCCGACCAGTTACTCACTAACTCTAGCAATCAACCACAGCCGGGTCTCGCAAGAGGCCCGGCTGTTTTGCTTTGTAACTATACCTTAGACCGGTAGCCAACGCATTTGCAAGGTCGTTAACGCTTCGTCTCCGCCATTCCGCTCGAAGCAAAGCCTGCCCCGTGAGTCAGCATACTCTTCGATCGACTCTAGTGGCGCAGGGTTCGCAAGTAGGCGGTGAGCGCCTGAACATCCAGTTCGTTGAACTTCTTCCCAAACGAGGGCATCTCGCCCTTGATTCCGGTGGTTATCGCCTGGTGGATCCGGGCATTACTCTTGTGCAGGTCATGTAAGTCTGGTCTCTCGCCACCATGCGCATCGTCACCGTGGCAATGAGCGCAATTGAGCAGAAAGAGATGACGCCCCAGGTCGGAATCTGCAGCAGTCACAGGCGGCACCTTTTCGGCGTGCGCACTGCTGAGCAAATCGGGCATCCGCATTGAGAAGCTGGCACTGCGCATGATGCGAGTGATTCCATAGGTGCCGAGCAGGGTTGACGCTGAGACAACGATCGCAGCAACTGCGGCTTTCCCTTCGCCCCAACGCTTCATTTTTGCATCTCCTCATTCCGGAAAGAACCTGAACTCATTGGCCGAGTAATAACTCACCGCCAAAACATCCAGCCGCACCGATCACTACACAGCTGATCAGGATGGTGCCAATGTAGAATTGGAAGGCGCGGCGCGAAGGGTTATAGCCGACCAACACGCGCCAGGTGGCCAGCCCGACGATCAGGGCAAAAGCGGGCCAAACGAATAAGTGATGGCGGAACAACTGCCCTGTCCCGCCAATTTGCCACTTACTCAAAGCGAGCCCGGAGAAGACCGCACCGAAAGAACCGAGCGCGCCCAGAGTTACAAGCCAGAATCCGATAATCCTAAAGTCGCGACCTCGTCGAGAGCGAGGGCAAAGGAAGCTGAGGGTGTCGAATAAGGCCGCGCCAAAGATGAGTGCGATGGGAAAGTGAGTGGTGCCGCCGTGGAGACGTGCCCAGAAAAGCGAATTCATCGAACCTTTCTTCCAATAAACCTGATCGGGTTATGCGAGCGTGCTATCCACGACCGCCAGTGTGTGGCTTCCTTCGACGTAACTAACGTCTGTTATCCCAAGGACAGAGGTAAGTCGCGCGGCTTCCACTTTGAGTGGGCCGGCTTTGGGCGCGGTGCCGGGCGCCGGCTGCGGGAAGGCAGTCGACATCGCGGTGTGAAAAGTGATGTTGCCCTCCACCTTTTTCACCGTCTGATGAATATGACCATTCAAGACCGTGACAGATCCGAAACGCCGGAGATAACCTAGCGCCTGCTCCGCGTCGTCCGTGCCCCAACCCCATTGCGGATACACCGCCCAGAGCGGAATGTGCGCGAAGACCACGATCGGTGTGCTTGTGGGAAGCGGTGCCAGGTCTTTCTGTAACCATTCCAGCTGCGCCCTGCCCAGAACTCCAAGGCCGCCCTCGTGAGTCTCGACGACATTGACCAGCCCAACGAAATGCACGCCTTTGTGATCGAAGCTATACCAGCCTGAGCCGAGCGATTTTCTCGCAAAACGCTCCCGGTAGAGCGCGCCATTATCGCTCAGCACGTCATGCTCACCTGGCACATAGAAAACCTCACCCGTACGAATCATCTTCAGGTTTTGCTCAAGCGCGTCGAATTCTTCCGCCTCGGAAAGGTGAGTCAGGTCGCCGGTGTGGAGAATGAAATCCGGCGCCTTGGGCAAGGCATTGATTTTCGCGATTGCTTTGTGCAGCGTCCCGATCACATCCTTGTTTGCGTCCTTGTTAAATCCTATGTGGCTGTCGCTGATCTGCGCGAAGGTGAAATCCGCGCCGGCGCCCTCAGTGGTTGCGCCAAGGACCTTTGAAGAGAGCAGGCCTCCGCTGACTGTCCAAAGGACGCCGGTGCCGGCCCACGCCATACATTTGAGAAATCCGCGCCGGTCGATGCCGTCGGGATTGTCGTTATGCAGAATGGTATCTTGAGTATTCATGTTAATTTCCCCTTTGCCCATCCTGACTGAGCGACCTCGGTGCTTATTCCCGAAGACAAGAGTTAGCAGGCGAAGGGAATAAAATTTCACAGAATGCAGTCTGGTTCTTTATGAGTGAAAGAGACAAAGCGTGATTCGATTCGGTCAGCCGTCGCGGCAGGCGGAGTTCGAGTCCGCGATTTTGCCGCATCTCGATGCCGCCTACAGCCTGGCTCGCTTTCTTCTGCGGAACGACCAGGATGCGGAGGACGTCGTGCAGGACGCTTCGCTCCGCGCCTTTCGCTTTTTCGACAGCTTTCGCGGCCAGAACAGTCGGGCTTGGTTTCTGCGCATCGTGCGCAATACTGCTTTCACCGCACTCAAACGCAACCGTGGTCACGAGGAGGACGTGCTTTTCGATGAAGAGTTACACACGCCCGAGAACCCGGCTCCCGGCCTCACGAGCCGGCTCGACCAGGTGCACGATCGCGACACGGTGCGCGCGGCGATCGATCAGCTCCCGCCGGAGTTTCGCGAAGTGATTACCTTGCGTGAGCTGGAAGAGTGTTCCTACAAGGAGATCGCAGACATCGCGGCGGTCCCGGTGGGCACAGTCATGTCGCGCCTGGCCCGAGCCCGCGCGCAACTCGCGGAGATCCTTTCCAGGACTTACATGAAAGAAGAGTAAGATGGAGCACGACGAAAAGAGGTCACTTGTCCATTCCTATGCGGATGGCGAGCTGGATGCGGCTAACATAAGGCTCGTCGAGCACCATCTTCAGAGCTGCGACGAGTGCCGCGCCGCCGAGCAAACGATTCGGAGCTTGCGCACTGCCCTAACGAATAGCGCGCCGGCCTTTCGCGCTCCTGCGAGTTTGCGAAAGAAGATCCGGGCCGACCTGCGACGAGAGACATCGGCTGAGTCCGCGCGTCAGGCCCCGCGCTCGTGGCTCACCTTTGCCCTCGGGAGCGCCTGCGCGCTGCTGCTGCTCCTGGGTTTTATCTTCTCGCAGAGCTATCGCGGCACTTCCCGCAATGCGATTGCCGATGAGGTGGTGGCCAATCACGTCCGCTCGTTGCTCGCCACTCATCTGGTAGACGTTCCGTCGTCCGATCAGCACACGGTGAAGCCCTGGTTCGATGGAAAGGTAGACTTCGCGCCCGAAGTGCACGACTTCGCAACCCGGGGATTTTCCCTCCTCGGGGGTCGGCTCGATTATCTCGATGGCAAAACGGTTGTAGCTTTGGTTTATCGGCGCCACCAGCATCCAATTAACCTTTTCATCTCACCGGCGCCAGGTCGTTCTAACTCAACGCCAGAAGCAATGGCTCGCCGCGGTTATAATCTCATCCACTGGAGGCAAGGCGAGATGAGTTACTGGGCGGTCTCGGACTTGAACGCCGCAGAGTTACGCCAATTCGCATCCTACGTTGCAGCCAGCGAATAGGGTCGAATCCTACCCACCTGAAAATCTGTCGGCCGAAAGGAATCTGGCAATCGCTACCCGGTGCCTAACGAGGTTACTTACTCACTCGGACAATTAACCAACAGCCGGGTCTCGCGAGAGCCTAATCGCCGGGTTTCTCTTTCTTATTCTTCTTTTTCTTGGCGTTCTCTGATGCGCGAGCTGGAGCACCCTTGCGGGCCCCGGGAGCTGGTTGCCGGCGCTGAACGGCCTCGGCCCGGCGCGGAGCTGAGGGCGCGCGTTGCGCTTCACGACGCGCAGGCGCCGCTCGTTTTGGTTCCGCGGTGCGGCGCGTGGGCGCGGCATGCGCACGACGAGAAGCTGCTTCGCGGGTCGGCTGAGCTTTCGTTTCCCGCCGCGAACGCTCCGTCTTGAGGCGAGTAGCATTTTCTGCGGCGCCGCGTCTAGCCGGTTCGGCTTTCTTCGCGGCAGCGGAGGTATTCGCTCTTGCGGCCCGGCTCCCACCCTTCTTACCCGTGGCTGCCGCGCTTTCGGCGGTTGCCGCGGCACCTGTGCGATTTTTGTTTCGAAACGTCTGAACGGCTTCGGCCTTCGGCTTTCCGCGATTGTTAGTGGCCCGCAGCGCAGGATCTTTTTTTGCCGTCTCGGCCCGTGCACGTTGGGTAGCAGTCGGCTTGACACGTTCGGCCTTCGCGGCGGCTTTATCTTGTGCGGTCGGCTTCGCTTGGACGCCGCCGGGGCCGTTGAAGCTTGCCCGGTTGCCACCCGCATTTCTTGCTACTTCCCGGTTCACATACGTCGTCGTGATCGAAGGACTTACTCGCGAGACGGCGGTGTTGTAGAGAAACGTATTTCCCGACCAGCGGCCGCCATAATAACCGCTCCCAAAGTAGCCATAACCATAATTGATTCCCCCGTAGAAGCCGACGGTCGGGCCCCAGTAGCCGTCGATGAAAGCGTAATTGCCACCCCGGTAGCCCCAATAGCCTGGCGTCCAGAGCAGACCGACCCGCGGCGGAAACACCCATTCGCCGGGAACCCAATAATAGCCGAATGGACCCCAACCCCAATAACCTGGCGTCCAGATATATCCCGGAGCCGGGCAAAGCGGCTGTTCGTAAACCGGGATGAGTGGCGGGGCGATTCCCACCGATATGGCCACGGCGCCGGAAGATGATGCCACCGGCAACCCGGCACAGAGCAGCAATGCGAGCGCGTAAAGAGAGAGTTTCGTTTTCATTTTTGACCTGGTTTTTGAATTGAAAGACGCGATCGCCCTGCCCGCTATTCAAAGCATGGGGGTGAAAACCCGCTTCTTGTGGACAGGCGTCGCCGCAGTATCTGATTCGGAGCAGCGCGAAAAATGCGCGTATCGCCGCTTCGGTGTTCTTTCGTCGGCAGCTTCTATTTCAACGAAACGTCGTCGATCCGGAACGTCGTACTCAGGGAATAATCTGTCGTGCAACGGAATTGCAGCCGAACCGTCTGGCCCTTGTAGGTCGCGAGACTAAACGACTTCTGTGAATACACCCCTACGGTTCCTTTGTCCTTGTTGCTGTAGGTCGCGATCGTCTGGAGCAATGTGCCAGTCGTGCTGCGAACTTCGACGTAGAGAAAATCATAGGCCGTCGTCGAACCCTCGCTGGAATTACAGTTGAACCAGAAAGTGAGAGTTCCGGTCGCAGTGGAAGGGATCGTGACGGTCTGGTAAACCTGGCCAGAGACATTGTTGTTGACTCCGAAATAGGTATAGCCGGTGCCGGTGTGAGGATAGTTCCCGTTGTTGGTGTAGAACGCACCCGAGCCGGATAACAGCCAGGGCGAAATGCTGCTTTCGAACCCGCCATTAACAATCAACTCCGTCGGCGGCGGGGTAGGTGTCGGGGTGGGAGTGGCGCTTGGAGTCGGAGTCGCGGTGGGCGTAGGAGTGGCGGTAGGAGTTACAGTCGGTGTGGCTGTGGGCGTGGGGGTGGGCGTTGG
>JAICXG010000081.1 GCA_025980625.1 Chthoniobacterales bacterium | reverse complement strand
CAATTAACCAGATTTCACTTCAGCAGACGCGCGAGACGCTCGTGCGCACAGGCCCACGTCTGCACCGCGAGCGAGAAAAGGGATTTCGTTAGGCACGGCGAAGTGCAACTTCGCAAGCGCGGCGCCTTCCCAAGTGCAACTTGGGACGAGGGAAAGGAAACCGCTTGCTGGCGGCTTCAGCGCCCTGTTACTCGCTAGCCGATTTCCCCACAATCAGCGCTGGTAGTGGTGACGCAGTTGCGCAATGCGCCGATCCTGGCCGGCAACACGGTAAACGATCCGGTGTTCGCCGGTGATTCGACGAGCCCAATACCCTTGCAATGCATGCTTCAGCGGTTCCGGCTTGCCGATACCACCATGAGGATCGCGCATGATATCCCTGATGAGCTGATGAATCCGCTTCACAATCCGGGGATCGACCCGCTGCCAATAGAGGTAATCCTCCCACGCATCGTCCGCGAAGACGAGGTTCACGCGCCCAGCTTGAGCTTCTTGCGTTTGCCTTTGCCCCGCTCGAGCTGCTCGATCGACCGGACGAGCCGGCGGGCATTGGCCGGCGAGCGGAGCAAATGTGCGGTCTCTTCGAGCGACTCGTATTCCGAAAGCGAAAGCATCACGACCGCCTGGTCACGATTGCGGGTGATGACCACCGGCGCATGATCTTCACAAACGCGATCGATCGTCGAAGCAAGATTCTCGCGCGCGGCTGTGTACGTGATCGATTTCACTTGGCCGGACAGGATACTGTCCATGTGATCGCCTCGTCAAATCGTTCCCGCAGCGCACTCAAGCAGAGGTCGACGGAGCGATCGCCTCCCCCTTCCTCCTCGTTCCCAAATTGCACTTGGAAACGCCCCGACCGCGAAGTTGCACTTCGCCGGCGCCGCTCGATCGCATCGATCCAGACCGGAGAGCGGCTCCGCCACGATCGCGCGGCGTCACCGCGGCCGAATCGGGTCAGCCGCGAGCGGCGGCTGCCCTGATGGGTGCGAATCAAGTCAGCGGAACAGTCGCGGCGTCGTCTCCGGGCTCGCCGATGGGAAAATCGTTGTTCCGCGCTCGTCGAACGCACGTTTTATGGCAAAAGGTCCCCTCCTTTTGCCATCGAAGGGCTGGATGCGAGTGAAACGCCAGCGCGGCTCCCCTGGCGCGCACAAACCGAGGCCGCGGCGAGCGGCGGATGACCTGATTTGTCTCGATCGCGACATCTGGCATCGGGTCTGCTCTCTGTGCGGGCGAAATCGATCGCGACGATCGCGCCGCAGCCGCTTGGCACGTGAACGCACCGTTACCGACAAGGAGTTAACTCTTATGAAGGCAGATAACACTCTCCCATCCGGTATCCATGAACTGATGAACCTGGCCGGGGATATTGCGGAAGGTTTGCGGCGCCACGGCCCTTTCCTCAAGATGACGCAGGTCCCCGAAGCCGAATTCCGGGCGCTGCTCGAGCGGTTGCGCCACGCGGAGACGCTTTACTCGGAGGCACGCGTGGCGAAGGCGATCGCCGGCGGGGAATCGACCGCGGCGAATGCGGCCCTGACGAAGTGGCTGGTCCGCACTCGGGGCATGCTTACGATTGATTTCGGCCAGCGCTGGTCAGAGCGCTGGTTGCAGGCCGGGTTCAATCATCGCCGCACCAACGTGCCCAAGCGGATGGAGCCGCGGATCGCGCTCGCCCGCAGCGTGGTCGACTTTCTCGGGCGACATCCCGAGCATGAACGGCTGCTGGATAAGATCACAGGGAAGAGTGGCAGGGCCAGCCTTGACCGGATGCTGGAAGCGCAGCGGGCGCTACGGGAGGCGAAGGCGAGCTGTATCGCGCGCAAGAAGGTGCGCGATGCGACGGAGCGGGCCTTGCGCCGCAAGATGCGACAGGTGGTGGTGATTCTCGGGGTAACCATCCGGCCGGAGGATGCGCGCTGGCTCGACTTCGGGTTGAACCGGCCCCTGCGCTCGTTAGGCGCCCGCCCGGTGGCAGGCCAGCCGGCCGAGCTACCGGCGATCGAAACGCTGCCGGTCGCTCCAGCGAGCCCCGCTCTCTCGCAAGCGGTCGCGGCCTGATTTCCCGCCGCCTCGTCGCAAAGGCCACCTCGTTCCCAGGTGCACTTGGGAACGCGCTGGCCTGCGAAGTTGCACTTTGCCTCGTTAGGCAAAATCCACCGCTTCGTGCAGCGCGACGTAGTGGGTGAATCTCCTAGGCTCGAATCAGGCATGATCTGGCCGCGATTTTGCTCACGAAAAATCTTCGTAAGCTTCTCGAATTAAATGCTTGACATCTGCGGCAAAATTCCGGCCTACTGGCCGCCTATGAAATATCCAACCCTGCAGAAAGTCAGTCTAATCACGACTGCGTTGGTTGCTTCGCTCGCACTCAGTGCGCAAGCGGGGCAGCGAGCTCCAGCCAAGACAGTAACCATTAAACACAGCACGTCGGCGACGGCGAGCGGTGACGTGAGAGCGCATCTGCCGAACGTAAAACGGCCGGCAGATGTTCTCTACGACCAGTACGATAACCTCTCGGGTAGCGCGTCGCTCTCCGCGACGTTCACCGATTTCCTCGATTTCAGTGCTGATCTCGCGGACGACTTCAACGTGCCCGCGGGCGATACCTGGACCATCGAATCGCTCGATGCCGACGGCCTTTACTTCAACGGTTCGGGACCTGCGACCGACTGGAACCTCTTCATCTACAACGATGCAAGTGGTAAGCCGGGCAGCATCGTCGCCAGCCAGATGAATATGCCGATCAGCGTGTCGGGCACCACCTTCACGTTCAATCTTAGCCCATCCGTGCCGCTCTCCGCCGGGCACTATTGGATCGAACTGCAGGCCAACATGACCTTTGCCACCGAGGGTGAATGGGGTTGGACCGACCGGACGGTGCAATCCAATTCTCCGGCACAGTGGCAAAACCCGGGCGGCGGATTTGGTATCTGCCAGACCTGGGGGGACAAGCTGGCGATTTGCATCCCGACAGCCGGTGGTCCAGACCAAGTCTTCCGCGTCAACGGCACGAGCGCCAACGGCACGCCGACACCGACTCCGACGCCAACGCCAGCCGGCAATGCCCTCTGGTATAACGGCGACTTCAATGGCGAAGCGACCGGCAACGGTCTGGCCAACGAGCAGGATACCTCGCTCGGCTCGGGCGAGTACGCTCGCGTCTATGACGACTTCAACGTCACCGATCCCAATGGCTGGGACATCGGCTCGGTCTTCTCGAACAACCTCGAGAATACAAACGTGACGGCGGCAACCTTCGAAATCCGCTCAGGAGTCTCTGCGGGTAACGGTGGAACCATCGTCGCGAGCGGCATGACGGTGACGCCTGAAGTGACGGCAACCGGACGGAGCGGATTCGGCTTCACCGAATTCATGATTCAGATCAGCGACTTGAACATCCACCTGGCTCCAGGCACTTACTGGCTCAATGTGACGCCGGTCGGTGATCTGACCGGGCGTTCCTTCAACTCGACGACAGCGGGCGCGAACTGCGTCGGCACGCCTTGCGGCGACGATGACAATGCATTCTGGGATAGCAACTTCTTCGCCGTCTCCTTCGTCCCGACTCAGCCACAGTGCGTCCCGCCTAACGAGTGCATCGACTTCTCGATGGGCGTCAATAGCACGGGCACGACCGGCGGCATCACGCTCCAAGCGCTCGTCAAGACAGGTCATCAAACGAACAAGGTCCTGTTAAAATGGAGCCCGGCCAATGGTGGCAAAGTCAGCATCTCGCGAAACGGCGTCGTTATTGGGAAAACGGCAGATGACGGCAAGGCCAAAGACGTCCTCGGAAACCTGAGCGGTGATTTCACCTATCAGGTGTGTGAGACGGACACGGGCACCTGCTCGAACGAAGTAACAGTAACGGTTCCGTAAGGAGTTACCGAAGCTTGTTTGCGGGCGCCGTCCAATCCGGCGCCCGCAGCACTGCGAGGTAACGCCAGCAACTTGCAAGGGCGCCCGGCGCAACGCCGGGTGCCCTTTTGCTTGCCTGGCCCAGAATTTGAGAGAGATCTTCCGAGGAACGCAGGAAGAGCAAGAAATTCAAAAGCCAGGAAACCAGAAAGTGAAAATATCCCTTCCTTCCTCGTTTGCAGGGTTCGAAATTCATCATTTTTCCTGCTTTCCTGGGTTCCTCAGAGATAATCCGCAATGCTCTATGTCGTCGCGACGCCGATCGGGAATCTTCACGACATCACCCTCCGGGCGCTGGAGACTTTAAAAGCGGTCGGGTTGGTCGCCGCCGAAGACACACGGCACTCGGGGAATTTGCTTCGCCATTTCGAGATCCGAAAGCCGCTCGTCAGTTATCACGAGCACAACGAAGCGCGGCGCACGGCCGAGCTGATCGAACGGCTCGCGGCCGGCGAGGACATCGCCCTTATCACCGACGCCGGCATGCCCGGCCTGTCCGACCCGGGCGCGCGGCTTATCCTGGAATGCATCGCGCGCGACCTGCCGTTCACGATTGTGCCCGGCGTGTCGGCGATCACAACCGCGCTCGTCGGGTCCGGTTTTGATCTGGCGCGGTTTTGTTATCGCGGCTTTTTGCCGGTGAAAAGCGGGCAGCGCCTGCGCGAATTGACCGCGGCAGCCGAGCGCGCGGAAACGACCGTATTTTTCGAATCGCCCTATCGCCTAACGAAAACGCTGGCTGCCTGCGCCGAGTTGATCCCAGAGCGCCGGTTGTGCGTGGCGCGTGAGCTAACGAAAAAATTTGAGGAATTTCGCCGCGGTACCGCGGCGGAATTGCTCGCGCATTACACCGCGCATCCGCCGAAGGGCGAGATCACGCTGCTGGTCGAGGGGGAAGGACCGTGATCCGTGATTCGTGATGCGAGATTCGGGATTGCTGAATCGCTTCAGAATGTAACGCTTCACGCTTCAACGCTTCACGCTTCTCGATCCGCGATTCTCCGTCCCAACGCTCCCCACAATTCTGACTTGTCAAACCGCCCGCTCCGTGGAAATTTCCCCGCTCTTTTCCAAGCGGCCATGGCTTACGCAATTATCAAAACCGGCGGACGGCAGTACCGTGTCGCAGAGGGCGACACAATCGATGTCGACCTGCTCGCTGGCGAAGCGGGGCAGAAACTGGCCTTCGACGAAGTGCTCCTGCACGCTGAGGACGGCAAGCTCAGCCACGGCAGCCCGTCGCTCACCGGCGCGAGTGTGACCGGCGAGATCGTCGAGCAGCGCAAGGACAAGAAAGTCATCGCATTCAAATATCGCCGGCGGAAAGGTTATCACCGCACTGTCGGCCATCGCCGCAAGCTCACCCGGGTCAAGATCACCGGGATCAAGCTCGGATCGAAAACCAAGAAAACCGGCGCCGAAACCAAAACGGCCGAATAACTCTTTCCACTCTCGACCTTCTCAAATGGCTCACAAAAAAGGACAAGGCAGCGTCAAGAATGGCCGCGACAGTGTCAGCAAACGACTGGGCGTGAAAAAATTTGGGAGCGAGAACGTGGTCGCGGGCAACATCATCGTCAGGCAACGCGGCACCAAATTTCTCCCCGGGAAAAATGTCGGGCTCGGCCGCGACTACACAATTTTTGCGCTAATTGATGGGCAGGTGCGCTTCGACCGCGCCGGGCGGCGGGTGAACGTGGTGCCGCTTGAAACTGCGAGCTAGCCTGATTCGTTAGGCAGACGCCCGCCTGAAGCCGTCCGGCGTGTTTGTTCTCTGCTCGCCAACCCCTCACCTGGCGCTTCGCGTCCTCCTCTCCCCGAGGGAGAGGATCGAGGTGAGGGAAAGTGCATTTAACAAACTGACAACACGCCGGCGGTCCCAGGCGATCGGGCCGCCGATGTTTCCGAATTGTCAGGAGGCCGATTTTCGGCTATAAGCGCAGTTTTTCCGGCGATGAAATACAATACTTATCTCCTCTTTGGGGCGCCCGGCAGCGGCAAAGGTACCCAGGGCCGCTCTCTCGGTTCCATTCCGCGCTTCTTTCATTGCGCCTGCGGCGATGTCTTCCGCACCCTCGACACTCGCACCAAGGTCGGTCGGGCGTTTCTCGATTACTCGAGTAAAGGTCAGCTCGTCCCGAACGAGATAACGGTCGAGTTGTGGCAGGCGCGAATCGACTCCGCGGTCGAAGCGCACGAGTTTAAACCGGACATCGACGTCCTCGTCCTCGATGGGATCCCGCGCAATATCGGCCAGGCCAAAATCATGGACGACGTGATCGACGTGAAAAAAATCTTCCATCTTTCCTGCCCCGATCGCGATCAGCTTTTCGCCCGGCTAAAAAAGCGCGCCCTGAAAGACAACCGGCTCGACGACGCGAATGAAGAAGTGATTAAGCGCCGGCTCCAAACTTACGAAACCGAATCGAAACCGGTGCTCGATTATTATCGAGACCGCGTGGAGGTGATCGACGCGACGCAGCCACCGGCGCGCGTCCTTTACAACATCCTCGCGACGGTGGCGAATGGCGAGCATGCAGCAGTTTGAAAATTTCACCGCTTCCAGTCTCTACTGCGAGAAATGCAAAGCGGCCATGCCGGTGCGCGAACGACTCCTTCTCGTCCTGCCCGACCGCGAACTTTACGATTATCTCTGCACGGAGTGCGGTTCCTCGGTCGGTTCGCGCGAAGTAACCGCGGGCGATAAGCTCATGGCGCAAGCGAGCGCCGCCCGTCGCGCTCGCCGGCCACTGGCGCCGCTCGATCTGCTGCCCTGAGCGGCATGCGCATTGTTTTCATCGGCACAGGCGAGATCGGCCTGCCGGTCTTGCGCGCGCTGCTCGAATCGCCGCAGCACGAACTGGTCGGCGTCGTCACACAGCCCGACAAGCCGGCCGGGCGCGAGCAGCGAATAGAGGCGCCGCCGATCAAATCGGAAATGGGCGCGACTGCCATCCCAGTCTTGCAACCGGAGCGGATTCGCAACCAGGACGCCGTGGCGCAAATTCGGGCGCTCGCGCCGGAGGCCATCGTCGTGATGGCGTACGGGCAAATCCTGCCGCGCAGCGTTCTCGACCTCCCGAAGATCGCCTGCCTGAATCTTCACGCCTCGCTCCTTCCGCGCTATCGCGGCGCGGCGCCGATCCAGGCCGCGATCGTCGGCGGCGATCAAGCGACCGGGATCACGGTCATCTACATGGACGAAGGTCTCGATACGGGCGACATCCTCTTGCAAAAACCGCTGCGGATTTTGCCTAACGAGACCGGCGGTTCGCTCCACGATCGACTCGCGCAACTTGCGCCGGAGACGTTGCTCGACGCGCTCGCCCAGCTTTCCGCCGGCAATGCCTCGCGCATTCCACAGAATTCCGCTCACGTCACCTACGCCCCGAAGCTCACCCGCGAGGACGGCCGGATCGACTGGAGGGAATCGGCGGAATTGATCGAACGAAAAATCCGCGCCTATGACCCGTGGCCCGGCAGTTTTAGTGAAATCGAAAACCCCGGCGGAAAACCGCGCCATCTCAAAATTCTTCAAGCCTCGGTAAACGAAAAACAATTCGGCACGCCGGGCGCGATCTGCACGCCTAACGAATCCGAGTTCCTCGTCGCGACCGGCCGGGGAAGCCTGCGGCTGGAAGAAGTCCAGCTCGAAGGAAAACGCCGCATGCGGGCGGCTGATTTTTTGCGCGGTTTTTTCTCCCCAAGAATCCATTTCTGATCGATCATCCCGGCCGAGATGGAAATTGCCACGCCGGCCTACAAGCGCGTTGTCTTGAAATTAAGCGGTGAAGCTTTGCGCGAGACCGGCGCGCGCGAAGCGATCTCGCCGCAGATCGTGAAGGAGATCGCGCGGCAGGTGAAGGAAGTCTACGGCCTCGGCGTTCAGATCTCGATCGTCGTCGGCGGCGGAAATATCTGGCGTGGCCTCGCGGCCAGTCACCGCGGGATGGACCGCACGACCGCCGATTACATGGGCATGCTCGCGACCGTGATCAACGGCCTCGCTTTGCAAAGCGAACTCGAGCAAAGCGGCGTCGTCACGCGCGTCCAGACTGCGATCGAAATGCAAAATGTGGCCGAGCCCTTCATCCTCCGTCGCGCCATTCGCCATCTTGAACAGGGGCGGGTCGTCATCTTCGTCGCCGGCACCGGCAATCCTTACTTTTCCACCGATACAACGGCGGCCTTGCGCGCGAGCGAGATCGGGGCGGATATCATTCTCAAAGCGACCAAGGTCGATGGCATCTACGATCGCGACCCAAAGATGCATCCCGACGCGAAACGTTACGAACGGATCACCTACACCGAGGCGCTAACGAAAAGATTGCAGGTGATGGACTCGACTGCCTTCAGTCTCTGCATGGACAACAAAATCCCGATCTGCGTTTTCGATATGCACGAGCCGACCAATGTGCGCGACGTGGTCTGCGGCCGCCCGGTCGGCACGCTCGTAACCGATTAGCGATTGCGATTCAAAACTTCCGCAGCTTTCTTTTCACACGTTATGAGCGCCGAAGAAATTCTTCTCGAAGCCGAGCTGGCGATGGAAAAAAGCGTCGAATACATGATGCACGAATTCGCCGGCGTGCGGACGGGCAAGGCTTCGCCCGCCCTGGTCGAGAACGTCGATGTCGAAGCCTACGGCTCGGCGATGAAGTTAAAACAACTCGCCCTCATCACCACGCCAGAGCCACGTTTGCTGGTCGTGCAGCCGTTCGACGTTTCAACCGTGCGCGATATCGAGAAGGCGCTCAAAGAATCGAAGATCGGCATCACTCCGCTGGTCGATGGCAAGGTCATCCGGTTGCCGGTTCCCGAGCTCTCGGAGGAACGGCGCAAGGAACTCGTCAGGTCATTAAAACAGATGGCGGAGGAGGCGCGCGTTCGGGTGCGCGCGAATCGCCGAAGCGCGATGGACGAAGCGAAGAAATCGCAAAAAGCCGGCGAAACGACTGAGGACCAGCTGCACGACACCGAAGCGGATATTCAAAAACTGACCGACCGCTTCGTGAAATCGATCGACGACCACCTCGAGCGCAAAGAGGCCGAGGTGATGAAGGTGTGAGGGGGGAGACCCCGTAAGTCGTTGAAACGAGAATCGTGAATCGGGGAAGCGATGATCCTCGATTCACGATTCACGACTCACGATTCACAATTTCCCGAAGCACCTCCCCCACTCTCACCGCTTTCATGCAACGAAAATCGAGCGGACACTCGCGCAGGAAACAGGGGCTGCACTCCACCTGATGCCTAACGACGCGGTGCCCACTCCCAAGCGGGCCGGTGAGACGCGGCTCGGTCGAGCCGAAGACGGCGACGACCGGAACACCGAGCAGAGCGGCGAGGTGCATCGTGCCGGTGTCGTTCGTTAAAAGCAGCCGGCACTTTCGCAACTCCTCGATCAGTTCGTCGAGCGTCGTCTTGCCGATGCGATTCACGCAACTCTCGCCGAGCAACCCGGCAATTTCCGCACCGATTGCGGCATCCCTCGCGGTGCCGAAAAGCACCCACTCGCCTCTAATCGTCCGCGCGACTTCAGCAAAACGCTCCGGCAGCCAGCGTTTCGCCGGACCGTATTCCGCGCCCGGACAAAGGCCGATGCGCCCATTCGGACTGGCTTCAGCGAGGGCGATCTCGCCCCTTTCGGCATCGATGCCTAACGAACGCGCGAGATCGAGATACTGCTCAACCTGGTGTGGCGGCGGCCCGTCACGCTCGACCGGCCTAACGACCTGGTTTAAAAGCCAGCGCCGATGATGGCCGGCAAAACCGACCCGGCGCGGAATTTTGCCGAGCCACAGTTCGAGGGCGGAACGGAGCGACTTAGGAAAAGCAATCCCGACATCAAACGCCGGCTGGCTGCGCAGAATGCGTGCGGCGCGCCAGACCGATTTCCTGCCTAACGAGAGCACCGCATCCACTTCCGGGACGAGTCGCCAGACCGGCGCGATTTTCTCCGGCGCCAGGACCGTGACGTGCACATCCGGGCGGCCGTGCTTGATCGCGCGCACCGCGGGAATGCTGATGACGCTGTCGCCCAACCAGTTGCTCCCCCGGATCAGAATGCGAAAGGGCTTGAGGTCGTTAGGCGAAGTCCCGACGGGCAGGTAGATGCCGCGCTTGTATTTGTGCAGGAGAAAATTGGGCCGCGGCGTTTTCCAGCGGTTATGCACCCAGAACCAATCCTCCGGCGCGCGCCGGATTTCGTCCGCCATCATCGCATTGGCCCTGGCGGTTAACCCCTCCACGCTGTCGTTAGGCGAATCGCCTGGGGGGCTGAAAGTCATCCGCCATTTGCCCGGGCCAGCAGTGAAGAGCGAGGCCGCAATCAAAGCCGCGCCCGTCCGTTTGCAGAGCAAACCGGGGAGTGGCGAAGTCGAAGCGAGGCGCCCAAAAAACGGCGTCCACATGCCATGATCTCCGGCGTGTTGATCGCTCAGGATCCCGATCATGCCGCCGCCGCGGAGCAACCTGATGGCTTCGCTGAAACCGGCGCTGCGATCGAACAAATCGACCCCGAACCGGGCGCGCTGCTGCCTAACGAACTGGTCGAGATAACGGTTCCCGAGTTTTTGGTAAACCGTGCTCAGCCGGGTGTAGCCAAAGTAGTGTGGCAGGATTTGCGCGAACAATTCCCAGTTGCCGAGATGGCTGAGCACGAGCACGACCGGGCGGCCTTCGCGCAACCGGCGGTGCACTTCGTCCACGCCTTCGATCGAGACCAGTGGCGACACCTTTTCCAGAGGCATCGTGTTGAGTTTCATCCCGCTGAGGAGATTGGCCCCGAGCCGCTGGAAATGCCGGCGCACAATTCGCTTTTTTTCCGGGGCCGACTTTGCCGCGCCGAAGGCGATCTCAACGTTGCGCCGGGCGAGGCGGCGGTAGTCAGGCAGAAAAAGCCAGGCGAGAAAGCCGAGTCCCTGCCCGAGCGCAAATACAGCCCGCAACGGCAGGGCGCTGACTAGAGCGAGCGCGGCCCGGTAAGAAAGGTAAACGGAAAAGTCGAGCATGCAGGGCAACCGCGCCGGCGGGAAACCCGGGCGGCAGCACCGTAATTTTGGCTGCGAGTGTCTGCAATCACTATAATATCCCTCGTGCAACCAGCT
>JAICXG010000197.1 GCA_025980625.1 Chthoniobacterales bacterium | reverse complement strand
CGGACAGGATTCGGAAACGATCAATGTCATCTACGTGGTCGATCATCGCGGGAAATTGATCGACGACATTCGCATTCGCGAGTTCCTCCTCCGGCCGCTCGATACCAGGGTGAGCGACCTGATGGATGAAAATTTTACTGCCCTCAATGTGACCGACTCGCAGGAGGAAGCGCTTAACGTCTTTCGCAAATACGACCGGAGCGCGCTGCCGGTGGTCGATTCCAACGGCGTTCTCGTCGGCCTCGTCACCACCGACGACATGCTCGACGTCGCGGAAGAAGAAGCGACCGAGGACATCCAGAAATTCGGCGGCATGGAAGCGCTTGATGAGCCCTACATGCGGATCCCGCTCTGGCGGATGGTGCGGAAGCGGGCCGGTTGGCTCGTTATTTTGTTTCTCGGCGAAATGCTGACCGCGACGGCCATGTCGAGTTATCAGGATGAGATCGCGAAAGCGGTGGTGCTCGCGCTTTTTCTCCCGCTCATCATCTCGAGCGGCGGCAACTCGGGCTCGCAGGCCTCAACCCTCATCATCCGTGCAATGGCGCTAGGCGAAGTAACGCTGCGCGATTGGTGGCGGGTCGCGAGCCGGGAATTGCAGGCCGGCTTGTCGTTAGGCCTGATCCTCGGGACGATCGGCGCGGTCCGTGTCGCCATCTGGTCGGTGGTTGGGGAAAAATATTTCCATCGCGAAATCTACGGCCCGCACTGGCCGCTCATCGCCATCACCGTGGGGGTGGCGCTGGTCGGGGTCGTGCTCTGGGGTTCGCTCTCCGGCTCGATGTTGCCGTTCGTTCTCCGCCGGGTCGGCGCCGATCCCGCGACATCCTCGGCGCCATTCGTCGCCACGCTCGTCGATGTTACCGGATTGATGATCTACTTCACGATCGCACTGTTCATTTTGCGCGGAGCGATGTTGTAGCTCGATTCGTTAGTCGTTAGGCAGACTCGCTCGCGCTCAGTCGAGATCGTAGGCTTCGAACAAGGCGACGCCGCTGGTCTGGCCGACGCCGCTGACGATCGCGGTGTAAGGGCCTTCCGGCAACGTCTGGAGGATGGCGGACTCGCTGTCGTTGCTGGGGGCAAGCCCGGTGGCGGTAATGTCTGTCTCCTGGGTATCGCGCCAGTTGTCGTTGATCGTCACGTCACCATTCTCGTTGTGCAGCTCGAGCATCGGATCGGCCAAAATTCCGCTCAGCGGCAGGGATGGTCCCAACGCCCGCAATAGCACCGTTTTCGCGCCACCGGTAATGATGAATCCGCCGATCATGACCTTGTCGTTCGTCTGCACCAGTCCGCGCGTGCTGATGTTCGCCTGCCGCGAATCGACCGTGTCATCGAGATCATAAACCTCCACGAGGGCGATCCCGGTGCTGTTGTTCACTCCGCGCACGATCGCAGTGTAGGCAGCGCCATTCGCGGGCAACGTCCGGATGATAGCCGACTCGGCATCGTTTGTCGGCGCAATCATCGTGTCGATGATCGCCTGTTTGTTCGGCGAATCGACCCAGTTATCATTCGTCTCAAGAAGGGTGTTTGCATCGTGCAACTCGAGCACCGGATCGGCGAGCGGACCGACGACTCCGAAGCTGGTGAGGGAGGGCCCGATGGCGCGAACCAGGACTTTCTTGGGCTGCGTGCCGCTCACGATAAAGCCGCCGATCAGGACGTTATCCCCGGTCTCCACGTCGAGCCGGGTGGAAATATTCGCGAAGCGGGAAAGTATGGCCCCGGTACCCTCGACTGCGCCAATATCGAATGCCGGACCCTGCGGACGAGGCACGCCACGTTGATCAACCGTTGGCGCGCCGGCGGGATTTCCTGCATCGATCGCATCGCTCCCTATCCCCAGGAGGTGTGTCTGTGTCTCTCCACCGTTGTCAGCGAGCGGTCCGAGTTTGGCATCAAAGCTCGTCCCGCTCTTGTCCCCGGCGGCGGTGAGCAGGGCATTGCCGGAGTCATCGTCAGACAAATTCGAGCCGTTCGATTTGATCGTGCCGCCGGTTGTATTCGCGCGGACCAAATTTCCGCCGGAGTTTTGCGCCAAGAGGGTGTTTTGCAGGGTGATGTCCCCGCTGAGGGAAGTTCCGGGATGATAAATGCCGCCTGCCGCCGCCGCGTCGTTTTCCGCCACGGTCACATTCATCAGGTTGGCCGATGGCAAGCCGCTGTTGGCGAGCAGGAACAGGCCGCCACCGTTCACCGCGGCGGTGTTGCCGCTGATTGTGCAGTTCGTTAGGCCAAGGCTGTTCCCGTTCGCGATCCCACCGCCGGACGAGCTCGCAGAGTTGCCGCTGAGGGTTGAACCGCTGATCGACATACTTCCGGCGGAAACACTGTTGTTGATTCCACCGCCCAAGCCAACCGTCGCCGCGTTGCCGCTGATTGTGCAGTTGGTGACCGAAATACTCGACTGGTCGCTGACCTGAATTCCACCGCCATTGCTCGCGCTGTTCCCATTGAAAACCGAGCTCTCTGTCGTGAGAAGCACGCCCGCGACCAGAATCGCGCCTCCATTGTAGGCGCCCGCCGTGTTGCCGCTCAAAGTCGTCTCGGTCACGGAGAGCGTCCCCGCTGAGGAGATCGCGCCGCCACCTGTCCCCGGAAGCGCTCCGATATTCCCCGTAACTGAATTCGTCGACAGCTCGGTGTTGTGGAAGCTGCCCGCCGAGTCAGTACCCATGAAAACGCCGCCGCCGCCGCCGACCGCGTCGTTGCCGGTGATGGTGCCCTCGCTCACCGAAAGCGCCGCGCCGAGGCCAACGTAGATCGCACCGCCGAACCGGGCACTGTTCGTCGTCAGATTCGAAGATGTGATCGTCACCGGAGAACCGTCCCCGTCCAGGATCGCGCCGCCCCACCCGTTCGTCGTGTTCAGGGTTGCGTTATCGTGAAAATCGCAGCCGGTGATGTCGACGATGGCAGCGGTCGAGGTGGCATAAAGTGCGCCGCCGTTGCCCGCCTGGTTACCGCTCAGCTCACTGTCCGTGATCGTTAGGGGACCGCTCGACCAGATTGCCCCGCCACTAAATGCGGCAGCCGTCCGGTTGTTGCTCAAAGTGCACTGGTCGATCGCGAGCGTGCCCGAGTTGACGATCGCGCCTCCGCCAGCCGAAGCGTTGAAGCCATTCGTTAGGGTAATGTCCTGGACGGTGAGTGACCCGCCGCTGCTGATCGAGAGAATCGCGGAAGCGCCGGCGCCATCGATCGTCACGTTCCCGCCGCCGTCAATCGTGCAGGTGGTGGTGATCGCCGGGAGCGCGCCTTGTGCCAGAACGATTGTCGCAGTCCCGAGATTAAAGGTGAGGGTACCGCCGCCCGTGCTCTGGAGCGCGGCAAGCTTCGCCCGTAACTGGTTGGCACCGCCATTGTCGCCGGTCGCGGTCACAATCTGATCGGCTGCGCTCGCCCCAAAACCCAAAGCGCAGATGGCCATGCCCTGGAGGAGGGCCCTTCTCACCATTCCCATTCCCCCGGCTTATCGAAAACGGGAAAAAACATCAATAGGGAAGTTGTCGGCGTGGGAAGTAGGTTTTTTCCCAGCAGCGATCGCCGCAAGGTCGTTAGGCGAAAAATTATTCTTCTCCTGTTCCTGTGTTCAATCCTGCCGTTTCGCCGGGAGAGATCAGGAGCAGGAATGGAGGCAATTCGTTAGGGAAGAGCGGGCGTGATCTCGACCCACGCATTGCGCGCGCGCGAATCGGCCACCGCCTGTGCCACCCGCATGTAGCGCACCCCATCCTCGAAATCGGGGTGCGGCCGGATGCGTCCGCGCGATTTCACCGCCGCGATGAAATCATCCTCGACATGCCAGTCGGTCTCCAGGTCCGGCGTCAGCTCGACGACATGAAGTGCGCGATCTCCAATCTGGCCCGCATGTGCCACGTCCGATCCGAAATCATAGGTCAAGGTTCCCAGATCGCCGTACACCTCCAGCCGATCGGAGGGCGCGTGCGCATCGATTCCGCTGAACTCCAGCACGCCTTCCATTCCATTGCCAAATCGGCAGAGCACCGTCAGCAGATCGGGCATGATGACTTCGTATCCCTGGCGCATTGGATAGGCGATTTTGCCGCGCGCGAAGAGGCCGGTGATGTCGCCAAACCATCGCTGCAACACCTCGGCGTAAATCCCGAGCGTAAGAATATTCAACCCGCTGATCTCGATCCGCTGCCGCCAATGTGCCGGCGCATCGGGATCGAGGAAGGCGCTGTTCAAGCTCTGAAGTCGCAGATGATGCGGCCGGCCAAGCACACCCTCGGCGAGCAGCTTTTGCACGAGCAGATCGCCGCGCAAGCCGTGCGGCGGCGGGCAGAGCATCGTCACCAGCTCGGGATATCGGCGCGAGACCGCGAGCATCTCCTCCGCCTCCGCCAGGTCCATCGCCATGCGCCCCTGGCAGAAAACATGTTTGCCCGCCTCGAGCGCCGACACCGTCACGGCCGAGTGCATGTAAGGTGGCGTGCCGATCCAGATCGTATCGATCTCTGGAACGGCGAGCATTTCCGCCCAGTTCGTCATCGGCGTGGCATGCGGCGCATGTGCGTTGCAAAACTTCTCCGAGCTTTCGTAAGTCGAGTTGCTCACCGCGACGATCTCAATGTCCGGACGGCGCTGCAGTGCGGGCAGATGACGGCGCTTCACGATTTCGCCGGCGCCCACAATTCCGATTCGCAGTCTGTGATTATTTTTGTGCGTCATTAGAGAAGCCGACTCGGCTGGATTGATGAGAAGAAAAAGAGGAATTGGATTTGACCACGGTTCGCGCTCCCCGTTCAAGTCCGAAACTTGAGGCAATAAAGCGCTAATGTTTTCGCAATGTTTGGAGACGGACGAGTGCAGTCCGCGCCGCACATCGGAACCCACTATAACAGAGCGATCCCCTATGTTGCACGACCGAAGAATCGCTTGACCGTTCGGCTGACTGATTCCACCTTACGCCCCTTCCGGCACCGGCTTATGTCAAAGTTTTGCAGCATCACAGGATCGAAACCGACTCGCGGCAGCGTCATTCATCGTCGCGGTATGGCGAAAAAGAAGGGCGGCGTTGGCCGTCACGTGACGAAAAACGTGCCGCGCACCTTTTCGCCCAACCTGCGCGAACAACGCGTCTGGGTGGCCGAGCTGAAAAAATTCGTGCGCATTAAAGCCACCGCGCGCGGCTTGAAGACGATCAACAAAAACGGCGCCTACAAAACGCTGCGCAAAGCCGGGCTGATCTAGGCGCGGTTTG
>JAICXG010000221.1 GCA_025980625.1 Chthoniobacterales bacterium | reverse complement strand
CCGCATCCGGCATCCTTGGATTTGGGTTGCGAATTCTCGCCAGATAACTCGTCCGCGCTTTTACGTTCAAGTAATCGAGCATCCGATAATTGCGGTTCTGCGCCTTGATCTTCGAAACTCGCGACTCCGGGTCCTTCACGTCGCCGAAGACAATCGCTTCCGAAGGGCAAACCTGCGCGCACGCTGTTGTAAAAGAGTCGCGTGGAATAAGCGTATTGTCGGAAGCCCCGGCGCGTACATGCGCGGCGATCTTCGCTTCTTCGATCCGCTGCAAACAATAAGTGCATTTCTCCATCACTCCGCGCATGCGCAAAGTCACGTTGGGATTCTTTTGCAGCTTCGCGATCTCGGGGGCGCCCTTGTCGGTCAACGGCCCCAGATATTCCTGATAGACGGAAAAGAAGCCGACCTTTTTTTTGCCGACGGGACGCTGGGTGAAATCGAAATAATTAAAGCGCCGGACTTTGAACGGGCAGTTGTTTGAACAATACCGCGTCCCGATGCAACGGTTGTAAACCATCACGTTCAGTCCGTCTTCGCTATGAATGGTGGCGTTGACCGGACAAACCGTTTCGCAGGGCGCGTTCTCGCAATGCTGGCACATGACCGGTTCATGCACCATCTCGGGGTCTTCTGGCCACTGTCCGTGGTCCTGATTGAAGCTTTTCGCGCTCGCGTAATAGCGATCAATCCGAATCCAGTGCATGGCGCGGCCGTGGCTGACCTGCAACTTGCCGACAATCGGTATGTTGTTTTCCGCCTGGCAAGCAATGACACAGGCGCTGCAACCGGTACAGACATTGAGGTCCACCGACATGCCCCATTGCTGGGGCGAGGTGAGCGGCGGATGGGTGTAAAGTGTCGGCAGCTTCTTGGGCAATTCGTCGTCGCGGGCAATCTTGGTCACGAAATTTTCGTCTTCGCGATAGCTGGTCAGGGTCGCTTCCCTAACGAGTCCACGTCCTTCAATCGACCAATGATCCTGTGTAATCGCGAGCGCATAGATGCCGCCGGCCTTTGCCACTTTCACGCTCTGGACAGCCTTCCCATCGGCCACGACATAGTGCGGGTTCGAGCTGGTGCGTAGCAGGTAACCATTGAACCCAGCTTCCTCCCCGACCGGGCCGGTGAACTTGCGTCCGTAGCCTAACGGAATCGTGACTGAGTTCTCGGCATGCCCCGGCACGATGAGCGCGGCGATGACGAGCTCGCGCTGAATCGGTTTGCCATGCAAATCTTTTGCCGTGTCAGTCACCGTCACGCGAACGAGATCGCCGGTGTTCACTCCGACATGGCGGGCATACTTCGGGCTCATCATGGCCGCGTTGTCCCAAGTCAGCTTCGTGGTCGGATCCGGCAGTTCTTGCAGCCATCCGTTGTTAATGTAGCGGCCGTCATCCATTGCGTAGCTGGCGATGAGGACGATCTCGGGCGAATCCTTGGTCGGCGGCGGCAGTTCGTTATTCCACAGAGTATGAGCGACACCGCCGGCGGAATTGCCGTTAAACTTCGGCGGCTGGTTGTTGAGCGGGATGTGTTTGGCAAAACCATCATGCAGGAAATTGCTCCAGGCGGTCGCGAAATCGCCCGGCGGCGCGGTTGCGCGAAAGCTTTCCTGGATCAGCTCCGGTCCCTGCGGTTTCGGCAGACCCGCCAGGACCGCAAGCAGGTCGAGATCGGACCAGCCGTTGAGGAGCGGGAGAATCATGGGCTGAATCGCGAGGTAGGAACCCTGTGGCGTGAGCGCGTCGCTCCAGCTCTCGAGATAATGCGCCATCGGCACATGCCAGTGACTCAAGGCCGAGGTCGCGTCTTCATAAAATCCCAGCCTAACGACATCGGGCACCCGCTTCTGCAACTCCGGCCAATCGATCGGCTGCTTGCTCTTGCGATCAATCGTGATCGAACGCGGCGCGCTGTAAACTGGGTCGCCGCCCAAGATGAAAAGCTGCTGGATGCGGCCGGCGTCGATCTCACTCGCCAGTTGGAGAATGCTGCTCGCGCGGGGTGTCTTCGGCAATTGTCGCAACAAGATCGTCTGCCCAACATTCTTGAGGGCGGCGTTGATGCCGTAGACCATCAACTGCACGACGACCGGCTGATGTGAACCCGCCACGACCAGGCTGGCGCCAGGCTTGGACAAAAGGTCCTGCACCATTTCATCCATCCAGCGCTGGCTGAATTTTTCCACCTTGGCCGGCGCCTTCAGCGTCACCAGAACGGAAGAAAGACCCGGATCTTTGGTGGCGACTGCGATCTTCGTCGCGAGCGCATGGGTGAACGCCGGAATCTGGCTCGCCGGATAGCGCAGCCGATGATCGGCCATCGCGCCGGTGAGCGTGAAGTGGTTCTCGACTACATAGAGGCGATTCATCGAGTCTTTCGCCTCCTGCACCCGCCGGCGCGAAATGAAACCGCGCACCGACGTTAGGTCGCCTTCCCCGCAATTGAGGAAGTCGCTGTCGAGCGCGAGCACGACATCGGCTTTGTCGAATTGCGGAATGACCCGGAGATTGTCGCCGAAACTGATCTGCGTCGAGAAATGCTGCGCCTCGCTCAGAAGCGGTTCCCAAACGACCCAGCGCATCCGCGGAAATTGTTTTTGCAGTTCGGCACGGAGGCGCTCACGGGTCGGCGAATGCGTCGCTTCGACCAGAAAGGCGAGCCCGGCGCCCCCGTTCGCCGCCATCTTCGCGCGCAATTCACCGAGGTATTTCTGAAACGCAGCCTGATCGGAAAGTTTGTTTTTGTTGACGAATCGCTGCGAGCGCGACGGGTCGTAAAGATCAAGCACCGAGGCTTGGGCAAAGGCATCGGTGGTGCCGTTGGTCTCCGGATGCAGTGGGTTGCCTTCGACCTTGACGGGGCGGCCATCGACGGTCGTCGCGACAAGCGGCATCGCGCCTTCGCGCCGCGGCATCGCGGTCGAGTAATAGAGGAACTTGCCCGGGATCACCCACTCGGCGCTCTTCGTGAAGGGCACGAGATGCAGTTCCGGCTTGCGGCAACTGCTCAATCCAAAACCGGCCAGCGCCATCGACGCGCCCATCAGTTTGAGGAAGCTGCGCCGCGAAACATCATCAGCCGTCAACTCGGCTGCGCCCGCGGGAAATTCGCGCTCAAGCCATTCGCGAAATTCCGGCGTGTCACTCAGTTCGCCGAGGCTGCGCCAGTATTGCTTTCCCGTTTGCGAGGGAGCGGGATGTTTCAGCACGCGCTTCATCGGTTCCCTCCTCGGGAGTCAGCCGAGTCAGGCTCGAAGCCTGGGTTCCGCGCCAACCGCTGTTCGCCTAACGAGTCGATCGTGTTCATCGGTGGCATCCCTGGCAATTTGTGGGTGGCCTGATATTCCACCGTTCTTTTAAGGTCAACCCGATCTCCTCCTGCGTAAGATGTTGCTTCTTCGACCAATCCTCCGTCACGCCCTGTGGCTTGCCGTATTTGGCCACAAACGCGGCCGGATTCACATCTTCCGGTTTCCAATCCAGATTCGTGATTTGGTCGTCCGGCCGGAGAAATTTCTCCGGCGCCCGATGGCACTCCAGGCACCACGCCATGCTCAGCGGCTTCGCATCGTAGACCACCGGCATGTGATTAATCGACCCATGGCAAGTAAAGCAACTGATGCCGCGATTCACGTGCACCGAATGATTGTAGTAAGCGTAATCGGGCGTGCGATGAATCCAGACCCACGGGACCGGCTGCCCGGTCGTCCAACTGGCGCGCACCGGCTCGAGCTTGGGATTATCTTTTTGCACCTGCGTGTGGCAGTTCATGCAGACCTGCGTGTCGGGCACGTTCGAGTGCGCCGCGACCTCGACAAAGCCGTGGCAATACCGGCAATCCATCCCGAGTTGGGTGACGTGAATGTCGTGCGGAAACGGCACCGGCTGCGTCGGCATGTAGCCCACCCGCGTGTATTTCGGCGTGTCGTAATACCAGGTTGCGCCGATCAGCGCGCAGACCGCGACCGAGAGGCAAATCGTCAGCTTGAGCGGCAGCCAATTAGTCCAGCGCGGGAAAAAATTCGCCATAACGAATCAGCGGAGACTAGCCCGGGCCACGAGCAACCGCCAAGTGCGAAACGCGCATGCTGGATGAAAAAGACGTAACGGCTTCAGAAACAAGACAACGTGTTGTGAGCAAATGATCGCCGGGACGCGAGCGGCAAATTCTATGAACAGCCGTTGGCTTGGCAAAAAAAATTTTTGAACAGGAGCGAAATTCTTTTGTCGCACCGGGCAAACATCGCCTTTGCCTAACGAATAAAGGCTGCTTCCCGCAACCGCGGTCGCTACTGCAAACTGGCCAATCCGCCGAGAATCGCGCCATAGACGATGTGCGCGAGAATGGCGACAACGAAAGTTCGGCGTCCGTAATTCAGCGCCAAAAAGCCGGGCGGCTGAAGCTGGCGCGTCGGTGTCGGCCCATGCGTTTCATCCGCCATCCGCGGATGCATTGCCGGCATCACCGGCATGAGCGCGGCCATGATGAAGAGCCCGTGTCCCAGCCCGAGGAGCGCACCGAACCACCAGGTCGGCAGATTGAGAGAAAGAAAAACAAAGAAGTAAGGCAGCGCAAAAATCCAACCGACGAGCAGATGCACACCCAGGCCAATGAGTCGCGCGCGATCGCGATTCCCGGAGAAGATCGTCCCGAGGATGAAAGGCAGGTTCATCCGGGTGAATCCAAACCCGCGCGCCAGCGCCTCGATCAACGTCAGGACGACCGTCGCGAGAAAGCCGTCGAGGACCCACTGCGGCCAATCTATCATGATTTCTTTTCCACTTTGGACCGGCGCTCGCCGCT
>JAICXG010000307.1 GCA_025980625.1 Chthoniobacterales bacterium | reverse complement strand
CTCGGCTCGATTCTCACCCTGAGCTACTTCGCGATTTACCGGCACGATTCCGTCGGGATTTTGCAGACCGCGCTGCCATTGCCGATTTATCTGAGAAATTTATACTTCCGCTGGACGCGGCACCGGGCGCAACATCCAGGGGCCGAACCTCGCCCGGAAGAGTAAAAATATTTACCCTAACGAAAAACTGCTCCGTGCCGACCGAGCCTGAAATTATCTACCTCGACAACAATTCCAGCACCCGGGTCGACCCGGAAGTGCTCGAGGAGATGATGCCCTTTCTCACCTCGCGCTATGGGAATCCTTCCGGCTCCCATCGTTTTGGGACGCGGGTGAAAGAAGCCACCAACCTCGCCCACGAACGTGTCGCTGCGATGCTGGGATGCGAGCCTAACGAGGTTGTTTTCACGAGCTGCGGGACGGAATCGGACAACGCGGCAATCCATTCCGCGCTCCAGATGTCGCCGGATCGCCGCCATATCGTCACCACCTCCGTCGAACACAACGCGGTCCTGAATTACTGCGAAGCCGTCGTTAGGCGCGGCTCCCAGGTGACCGTAGTGCCAGTCGATGAACAGGGCCATCTCGATGCCGAGGAAGTTGAAGCCGCGATTCGTCCTGAGACCGCAGTCGTTTCCGTGATGTGGGCGAATAACGAAACCGGTGTGATCTATTCGATCGAAAAGATCGCCGCGATCTGCCGCGCCAAAGGCGTTTTCTTTCACACCGATGCGGTCCAAGCGGTCGGCAAAATGCCGATCAATCTCGCTCGGCTGCCAATCCACTTCCTTTCTCTTTCCGGGCACAAGTTGCATGCGCCAAAAGGGGTCGGCGCGCTTTACCTGAACAAGCGAGCGCGCTTCCAGCCACTCATTGTCGGCGGGCCGCAGGAAGGCGGGCGCCGCGCCGGGACCGACAACGTCGCCTCGATTGTCGGGCTGGGAAAAGCCGCGGAGCTGGCTGTCAAAACGCTCGAGGAAGAAAACAGCCGCGTCCGCGCTTTGCGCGATCGCTTTGAAAAAACGCTCCTCGCCGAGCTCGAAGATGTCCAGGTCAACGGCGACCCACGGGCGCGGCTGCCGAACACGTCGAACCTCGCCTTCACCGGCGTCGACGCCCAGGCGGTGCTGCTCAAGCTCGACCAGGAAGGGATCTGCTGTTCGTTAGGCTCTTCCTGCACGACCGGCGCCATCCAGCCGTCGCACGTCCTGCGCGCGATGCACTTCAGCAACGAGCGGGCGCGGAGCAGTCTACGATTTTCCTTCGGCCGCTTCAACACCGAGGCCGAGCTGGACAAGGTGCTGGATGTTCTTCCCCGGATCGTGCGCAAATTGCGCCAGCTCGTCGCCACATAAGCAGCGAAAACGGGGTAGTTCATCTGAACATGTCGGTTGCGCTTTTCGTTGCGCGAACGATTGTCGTCGGTGGCTTCCACCAACGGCAAAAAACCCCGCGTCGCTGCGCCTCCGGAACATGGCTGCATTGAGATTCGGGGCGCGCGCCAGAACAACCTCAAAGGCTTCAATCTCGACCTGCCGCTGGGCAAATTGACTGTCGTCACCGGTCCGAGCGGAAGCGGCAAGTCGAGCCTCGCTTTCGAAACCATTTACGCCGAAGGCCAGCGCCGTTACGTCGAGACCTTCAGCCCGTACACGCGGCAATTTCTCGAGCGCATGGATAAACCGCGGGTCGATGAAATCCGCGGGATTCCGCCGGCGATCGCGATCGAGCAATCGAACCCGGTCAAAAGTTCGCGCTCCACCGTCGGCACCATGACGGAAATTAACGACTACCTGAAGTTATTGATGCCGCGAGTGGCGCGTGCCTTCTGTCCAAGTTGCGGCCGAGAGATCCGTCCCGAGACGGCCAGGTCGATCGCCGACCAAGTGTCGGTGCAGTTTACGCCTAACGAGTCCCAAAGCTCCGCTCGGGATGACGTGCTGATTACCTTCTGGGTCGCGGTTCCGCCGAAAACCGCGCCTAACGAATTCTTTCAATTCCTCCAGCAACAGGGTTATCTCCGCATCTGGCTGAATGGCGAGATTGTCCGGGCGGATACGACGGCAAAAAACCTGCGCCTCGGCGGGCGGGTTCAGGTGATCCAGGATCGCCTGACGATCACGAAAGAGAACCGCGCCCGACTTGTCGAATCGATCGAGACCGCGCTCCGTTTCGGCAAAGGAAAAATCAACGTCACCAATCTGGAGACAAAGGAGGAACATCCCTTCTCCACCGGCTGGCATTGCGCGCACTGCGATCTCGACATCCGTCCGCCTACGCCCGGACTGTTTAGCTTCAACAATCCGTTAGGCGTATGTCCCGAGTGCCGTGGCTTCGGACGCACCATCGCGATCGATCTCAACCGTGCCATCCCCGATCGCACCCTCTCCATCGCGCGCGGCGCGGTCCGCGTTTTTCGCGGCGAAGAGATGGGCGAATCGCAAAAGGACCTGCTCCGCGCCTGCGCTCGCGAGGAGATCGACATCCATTGCCCTTTCGAAGAACTGCCGCAGCCGGAGCAGGATTTCGTCATCAACGGAGAGCGCGGGGCCGGCGAATACACCGAGGAAGATTACGAAAGCGATCGTTGGTACGGCGTTCGCGGATTCTTCCGCTGGCTCGAGAGCAAGACCTACAAGATGCATGTGCGGGTCTTGCTCAGCCGCTATCGCGCCTACACCACCTGTCCCAGCTGTCAGGGCGGAAGGTTCCAGCCCGAGACGCTCAATTATCGACTCGTTAGGCAGGACGGCATCGCTTTCACCTTGCCCGAATTCGCCGCTCTTCCAATTTCGGAAGCGCGCGACTTTCTCGCCAGCCTGACGATCCCGCCTAACGACTCCGCGGCCGGGATGCTGCGCAGCGAAATTGCGGCCCGGCTGGGTTATCTTTGCCAGGTCGGGCTCGGTTACCTGACGCTCGATCGTTCCACTCGCACGCTCAGCGGTGGCGAAGTGCAACGGGTCAACCTCACGACCTGTCTTGGCGCCTCGTTAGTCAACACCCTCTTCGTCATGGACGAGCCGAGTGTCGGGCTCCATCCGCGCGATATCGGCCGGCTCGTCAGGGTGATGCACAACCTGCGCGACAAGGGCAACACGCTGCTCGTCGTCGAGCATGAGGAGGCAATCATT
>JAICXG010000187.1 GCA_025980625.1 Chthoniobacterales bacterium | reverse complement strand
GACTCGTCGATCTCGAAACCAAGCCCGCTCGCTTTCGCCAGACGCGGGAGGTCGGCGCCGAGGCCGTCGCTCAAATCCATCATCGCGTGAATCGGGAAGTTCTCCGTCAGCCAGCGCGCTTCATCAATGCGCGGAACAAACTTCAGATGTCGCGCTTTCCTGGAGCCGCCGAGCCGCCCGGTAACGAAAAGGTTGTCAGCCAGTTTGCCGCCGCTGCGCAGGACGCATCGCGCTTTTTCGACCGTACCGAGGGCGGCGACCGAGATCATGAGCGGTCCGCTCGTGCTGCTGGTTTCGCCGCCAACGATCGCGACTTTGAATCGCCTGGCCGCACGCCGCAGCCCGCGGTAAAGTTGCGAGATCCAGCTTGCTTCGCGATTGGCCGGGGTGACGAGGGTAACGAGCGCATATCGCGGGCAGCCGGACATGGCTGCAAAATCGCTCAGCGTCCGCATCATTGCTTTCCAGCCGACGGCGATTGGCTTCTCGTTAGGCGAAAAGTGCACCCCTTCCACCACGCAATCAGTTTTGAACAGGAGATACTCGCTCCTTTGCGGCAAACGCAGGACTGCACAATCGTCGCCCGGCCCCACGATGATATCGCGACCCGTGGTGAGGCCTTTCACCAGTTGGGCGATCAGCCGGTCTTCGCCCAGCTCGCGCAGCTTCATTGCGGGAGGAGATCAGGGAAGGCGAGGGCGCTGAGGGAGAAGAAATTGAAGAGCGCATGCATCGTCATGGAAACGAGAATCGATCCGCTCCACTCATAGGCGAGAGTGAAACAGCCGCCGAGCACAAAGAGTGGGCCGAGGCTCGGCAGATGCACGTGCACCGCGCCGAAGAGCAGCGCGTTGAAAATCAGGCCAATGCCCCGCCCGAAATAGCGCTTGAGCACGCCGTAAAGGAAAAAGCGGAAAATGAATTCCTCGGCAAAAGGCGCAATCGTGATTGCGAGCACGATGATGAGGACGCGCTGGCCGAGGGTTTGTGAATTGGTGAACATCTCGACGATCTGCTGCCGTCTGACGCCTTCGCCGAGCACCCAGCGTGAAATGCTATCGGCCGCGAAGAGCAACGGGTAAGCGGCAAAAAGCAGCACCGCCGCCGTGCTTACGATGCGGCCAAAGCCGAGCCGGGAAAAGCCGCCTAACGACACCACACTGAAGCCGCGCAGTTGCAAGAGCGCGGTCAGAATCGCGACGGTCGCGAGCGAAAATCCACCGGTCAGGAGCAGATCGCGTGTGTGGAAGACCGTATTTTCGATTCGGCTCGCCGCGATCAGATTAAGGATGAACCAGGCGATGAGAAGGCTGGCCGCGACTGCCTCCGGGATCCCGAGCCGTCTCTCGCCTAACGAAGCCGCGCCGTTGTGCCGCGCTTCGATCTGGCGAAAGAGCGAGAGGTAAACGTAAAGCGCCGCAATCACCAGCAGCGCGTTGATCAGGCCGTTGAACATCGCGCCGCCGGATTCTGCTACGGAGCGTAATAGCCGGGGAGCAGGTAGGCGCGGCCGCTCTGCAATTGCGGCGTTAATTGCCCGGGGAGTGTCAGCTCGATCTTATGGTCGCCGCTCTGGAGCAACATCCGGAAAATGCGACCAAGGCTGAACGGCGGCCGGTATTTTACAATCTTCGCGTTGGGGGCATGGCCAAGTTGCTTGGCCTTGGCATAGGAATCTTCGACCTGCCCAAGCCCGTCTATAAGCTTGTATTCCAAGGCATCGCGCCCGGAGAGAATCCGTCCGTCGGCGATGCTGTTGCGCAAGCCATCGGCGGAGAGGTGCCGCTCCGTCGCCACGATCCCTAGAAATTTGTCGTAAACTTTCATGACGAAGCTCTGGATGTAATCGCGCTCTTCCGGTGTGATCGGCCGGGCTCCGTTGAGCATGTCCTTGAACTTCCCGCTTTTGAAAATGACCATCGAGAGCCCGATCTTATCGAAGAGCTGCTGATAATTGAGGGTTTGAATGATGACGCCAATGCTCCCGGTGATACTCGTCTCATTCGCCATCAGATATTGCCCGCCACAGGAAACGTAGTAGCCGCCGGAGGCCGCTAGCGATTCCATGTAAACCACTACCGGTTTGACCGCCCGCGTCTTCACGACCGCGTTGTAAATCATGTCCGAGGCTGTCACTTCGCCGCCGGGGGAATCGACATCGAGCACGACCGCGCGCACGTTATTGTCGTTGCGCGCCTGTTCGAGCTGCCAGCGCAAATCATCCACCATCGACTCACCGACATTCCCGGCGACTCCCGTGCTGATGAGCCCGCGCAGAGAAATGACGGCGATCTTATCAGAACTGCCGCGGGTGGCGCCCTCCAGAATCATTTCGTCGAACCGGGGGCGGTAGTTGACCTCGCCACCGCGACGACCTTCAAACCGAGTAAAACTTGCGCCGGCGAGAAGCAAATTGATCAGCAGGCTGGCGCAGAGCGCGACGAACAGGAAAATGCTCAGGCATCCGAGTTTTCGATTGTTCGCCATGCCCGGATGCAATCGCCGAAGAAGACCACAGGCACAAGCGCTTTCCTGCGGCTGGCGGCTTGATTTTTGGCTGTGGGTGACTCTGGCACGGAAGCCGCTCTTGGATTCTAGTAATTATGACACCTGTCCATCCAACCGGCCATCTCCACAAAAGCGCCGCCGCTGTTCGCCCCCGCCCCAAAGGACGCAACAAGAACGCGCGCCGCCCAAGAAAAGCCAGTTCGACGATCGAGGACGATGATGACGTGATTCGCCCCGCCGTCGGCACCCTTTCGCGGACCAAGACTTTGCTTCTCGCAGCGCTTAAAGTCTGGGAGCTGAAAAACGGCATCCGGGACTGACGGCCAGCCGACTCCGATGAAATCCCCGGTCCGCGCCGCGCGCTACCCTGACGGAACGACGACGCTCGTCGCCGCAATTGGCTATCGCCCGGCAGATTGAATTCGAGGTTGCCGGACAGCTTCGAACCGGCTCACGGTCGCCCAGAAGCGGATCGCTTTCGTCCGTCATTCTCCCGAATTTCGTGTTCATGATTCAGGCGTTCGATTACGACTCGCCTCGGCGGCACATTCGATCTACACCTTTGGACGTCGACTCACCGTATGCCGCAATCTCCTGCTCTTCCGCCAGGCACGACGCAGCGCACGCTCTCTATTATTATGGGCGGCGGGGCCGGGACGCGGCTTTATCCGCTGACGAAAGAGCGGGCAAAGCCGGCCGTGCCTTTAGGCGGGAAGTATCGGCTGGTCGATATCCCGATCAGTAACTGTCTTAACTCGGGGCTGCGCTCGATTTATATCCTGACGCAGTTCAATACGATGTCTCTCCATCGCCATATCCAGGCGAGTTATAAGTTCGATAATTTTTCGCGCAGCTTTGTCGATATTCTCGCCGCGCAGCAAACGCCGCTGAGCACGCAATGGTATCAAGGGACGGCGGACGCGGTGCGACAGAATCTGCGTTATTTCCTCGAGCAGCCGTATGAATATTTTCTCATCCTGAGCGGTGACCAGCTTTACCGGATGGACTTCCGGGTGTTGCTGCATCAGCACATTCGCTCCGGGGCGGAGATCACGCTTGCGGTCACACCCGTGGTGCGCGCGGCGGCATCGGATTTCGGGATCATGTTGAGTGGACCGGATCATCGCATCACGCGCTTCGAGGAGAAGCCGAAGGACCCGGCAGTGTTGGATGAATTGAAGCTGGATGGCGAGACGCTGGCCTCAATTAGTCGCGGGCCAGAGGAGGAGCTGTTCCAGGCCTCGATGGGGATTTATGTTTTCAACCGCGATGTGCTCGTGGAGTGTCTCGACGGCGACCTGGCCGATTTTGGCAAGCACGTTATCCCAAAGGCGATCGGGGAGCGGCAAGTCAACGCCTACGTTTTCGAAGGCTACTGGGAAGACATCGGGACGATCCGCGCCTTTTATGAGGCGAATCTTGACCTGACGAGCCTGGTGCCGAAATACAGTTTCTTCGAGGCGACGGCGCCAATTTACACGCATCCGCGCTTTCTCCCCGGGAGCAAGATTAACGGCGCGACCTTACGGCAGGCGATCGTGTCGGATGGCTGCATCATCTCCGACGCGCATATCGAGCGGAGCGTGATCGGTGTGCGCAGCATCATCCGAAGCGGAGCGACGATCCGCAACAGCGTTATCATGGGGGGCGATTATTTCGAGACGTCCGCGCCGGAAGCCTCGCCCGATGTGCCGCCGATCGGGGTTGGGCGCAATTGCGTAATTGATCGCGCGATTATCGACAAGAATGCGCGGATCGGCGAAGGCGTTGTGATTACGCCGGAAGGCAAGGCGGCGACGCTCGACGCGGAGAATTATTTCATCCGCGATGGGATTGTGGTGGTGCCGAAGGACGCAGTCATCCCGGCGGGATTTTGGATTTAGGCGAGGTCCTTTTCGCAGCGACGCTCCGCACGATTTCAGCTGAGCCGCTTGCTATTAGTAAGGGCTGCCAGGATCGCCGGGCAAGGCGTTGCCAAAGGCGCCACCGGCGCCGCCTAAACCGCCAGGGAAGGCGCTCCCGTTTTCCCATCTCGCCGGTTTATTCCATGGAATGCTCGATTCGGTCTGCGAATCGGGATCGTTGATGAGCGCGGTCCGCGGGCGCTCGGTCGCGCAGGATGAAAACAAAATCGCCGCGGCGAAGCCTGCCGCGATCGTCAGGCACAAACCTCTTCGCTTACGAGCTGGTGTTTTCGGCATAGATGACAGTGTCTCCAGGCTGCACTTGGACGCCCCGCGCCAAGCTGTTGGTGATGATATCGCCTATCGCGGTCGTCGGTTCAACTGAGGAGATGCGGATCTTGCCGATGAGCGCCCCCTGCCGCAGGACCAGCATTTCGGAGTTTGCCACCACGCCCTGCCGCTCGCCCATGCTCAGGACAACAAAGTTGTAGGCCTGATTGACCGCCAGCACGAGACCATGGATGCCAGCCAGCTTCGCGCCGGCCCCGCGCCGTTTCTTTGCTTCTTCCATCGCCACGACGCGGTCCTGAGCAGCCTTGACCTTGTCGCCCAATATCGATTTTTCCTGCTCGGCCGCTTCGAGCTGTTTTTTCGCGTCGTCGAGCTGCATCTTAAGGTCGTTAGGCAAAATCCCCTCGCCGCCCGCGCCGCTCACGGTGGTTTCGGCGGCCCGCTTTTGCAGATCGGCAATCTGAGTTTCGTTTGCCTGCAGTTTTGCTTCGAGCTCGGCTCCCTTCTTTTGCGCTTTGCTCAATGCAGCCTCGGCGCTGGTCGCTTGCTCTTCCGCGGCGGTAACCCTGGCCGTCGCGCCCGCAAATTCTTTTTCTCGCGCCTTTAGCTTCTTGTCGTTCGCCGCGCGCAATCGCATCGCCGTTTCCTTGTCACTAACGGAGCGGGCAAGGTCGTTGCGCAGAGCTTTCACCTTGCTTGTGTTGAGCCAGCCAAGGAGAAGTGAAAGGCCCAGCAGGAGGATGGTGAGTCCGAGCAGAATTTTCGGCGAGGCCATGGCACGTTGGGGTAAGGCGGCGATAGACACGGATTTTGCGGCGCTCTTTATAGCTGGAGCGCGGGAAAATTTGCAAGACTGAATTTGAGGTCCCGATTTTTTTTGCGGCGCATCGCGATTT
>JAICXG010000111.1 GCA_025980625.1 Chthoniobacterales bacterium | reverse complement strand
CGGCGGAGGCGGCGACATCAATTGGCGAGCTGCCGTCACGGGTAGTTGCTGCGACAGCATTGACGAGAGTTAACTGGTCGACGCTTCCAATGTTGTAAGCGGAAATCACAGCCGTGCCAGTATTAACTATCCAGGCGATGTTGCCCGTAATCGCGATCCAACAAGCGCCGCTCTGTTGATCGGGAACCTGAGCACTTACCGGCACAGGTACCGATCCTCCAGTTAGCCGGTAAGACGACGCCGTAGCTCGGAGCGGTAGCCGATTCTCCACTTCCGAGACGACGACGGTTCCGGCGCTATCAAAGGCAAAGCCGAAAGGTGTTTTTCCGCTTGATTTCAGCTCGTCACACTTACGGAAAACGCGACCCCAGACGGCACCATCCGCATTCCGGATCGGCTCAAGCTGACGCGCGAAAAAGGACAAGCTGAAACGTCGTGAATAAAGCCCTAACGATCAAAAGTGCTCAAACCCATATGCAGCGTTACCGGCAACCGCTCCTCGAACCCATCGCAAAGGTCGAGATCGATCCTGGCTACATCATTACTCATCGGCTGCCGCTGGAAGAAGCCGCCCCCAGCTACAAGATTTTTCGCGACAAGGAGGAGGATTGCAATAAAGTCGTGCTCAAGCCCGGGATATCGAGATCGAATGGCGCCAACCGCGACGGCGCCGCCGGAGCAGCGCCCGCAGAGAGAATTCCTGCTCTTTCTTAAACAAGGATAGTTGACGGGCGCGGCGCGTTTCTCTACAAGCGGCCAACCTTCGATGTCCAACCGTTGCACCGTCGTCGGGATCACTGGCGGCATTTCCACTGGCAAATCGACCTTTGCCCGGCGACTCCACGAGCTGGCCGGCGGCAAGCTCTTCGACGCCGACCGCGCCGCCCACCGGCTCACATCTGAGGACAAGGAAGTGCGCGCGGCGGTGCGGGAGCGCTTCGGCGCGGAGATTTTTTCTGCGCAAGGCGATTTGAATCGGGCCGCACTTCGCGCCATAGTCTTTGCCGACCAGGGAAAGAAGCGCGCGCTCGAGCAAATCCTGCATCCGCGCATCCGCCAGCAGTGGGCCACTGAAGCGGAGGAGAGCCGCCGATCCGGCGACATTTTCCTGGCCGATATCCCGCTCCTTTATGAAACCGAAGGTGAAAAGCTCTGCGACCGCGTGGTCGTGGTCGCCTGCGCGCAAAACATCCAGCTCCAACGGCTGATCGCGCGCACCCGTCTCACGACTGCCGAAGCCCTGCGCATGATTGCCTGGCAAATGCCGCTCGCCGAAAAAATGTCCCGTGCCGATCACGTTATTTGGAACAACGGCCCGCTCTCCGTTCTGGAAGCGCAGGCGCAGCTGATGGCGCGTTACTTGACCGCAAACTGATGGAAGAAAACTTGAAGACCACCGTAACCGATTTCCCGGAGGAAACGCCTCCGGCTGCGGAAATGACGGGACGCCCTAACGAACAAGCCGAAGGGCAAGCGCCCGACACAGCCGCGGCCGCGCCAACACCTGAGGAAGCGCCGCCCAGGCCGACTTTCGAGCCGCTTGAGCTCGAAGAACTGCAAAAGCTCGACATGGCGGAGCTGCTCGAAGAGTTTGTCCGGGCTGAGTTACGGCCGCATCCGGGGCGGAGCCGGCATCAGCTCATTCTCGACCTCGTGCGCCACGCCGTTTTGCGCGGGCAACAGGTGCGGACGAGCGGTTTCCTCGAGCAGCCTAACGACGGGCCGGCCGTCCTCCGTTCGCCCGCGCACAACTTCCTCCCGTTGCCGGAAGACGTCGGCGTGCCGCATTTCCTTGTTCGACATTTTGGTCTCCGCTCGGGTCAGGCCTTGCGCGCCACCATCCGCATGCCGCGCGACCGCGAGAAGACCATCATGCTCGATCGGCTCCTCACGATCGAAGGCCAGAACCCCGATGACTGGGAGGCGCCGACCGCCTTTGACCACCTCACGCCGCTGTTTCCCGAGGGTCGAATCATGCTTGAGAATGAGTCGGTCGATTCCGCCTGCGTGCGCGCGGTGGATTTGCTCACTCCGCTCGGCCGCGGTCAACGCGGGTTGATCGTCGCGCCGCCGCGTGTCGGCAAAACCATTCTTCTCAAGCAAATCGCCAAGGCGATCCGGAAAAATCATCCCGAGATTGTGCTCATCATGTTGCTCGTCGATGAGCGCCCCGAGGAAGTGACCGATCTCGAGCGCGAAGTCGATTGCCAGATCTACAGCTCGACCTTCGACGAACCGCCCACCCGGCATATTCAGGTCGCGGAACTCGTGATTGAGCGGGCCAAACGGCTCGTCGAACAGAAAAAGGACGTTGTCCTTCTACTCGATAGCCTAACGAGACTAGCCCGGGGTTACAATGCCCTCGTCAAAGGCAAAGGCCGCACCATGTCGGGCGGGGTCGAGTCCAAGGCGCTGCTCAAGCCGAAGCGGTTCTTCGGCGCGGCCCGCAATGTCGAGGAAGGCGGCAGCCTGACGATTCTTGCGACCGCGCTGGTCGAGACCGGAAGCCGGATGGACGAAGTTATTTTCGAGGAATTCAAGGGCACCGGCAACATGGAGCTGCATCTCGATCGTTCCTTAGTTGAGAAGCGCCTTTATCCCGCCATCCACATCCTGCAATCGGGCACTCGGCGCGAGGACCTGCTTTACCATCCCGAGGAATGGGAGCGGATAAAAATCCTGCGCAAGATGATGGCGACGATGCCTCCGCTCGAAGCGATGGAGTTACTGATCAAGAATCTGCACACGACTAAAACCAACGCGGAGCTTTTGCTCGCCGGCCTGCGGTGATCGCATCCGATTCCCAACTCACGGAGTTGCTCCCGCGGCTTTGCCATCTGCGCCGGATCGCAGTCGATACCGAGGCGGACAGTTTGCACTGCTATTTCGAAAAACTCTGCCTCATCCAGCTCACCTTTGACGGCGAGGATTTGCTCGTCGATCCGCTCGCGGACATCGATCTCCAGCCGCTCTGCGACGTCCTGGCTGAGAAAGAGATGGTGCTCCAAGGGATGGACTTCGATCTGCGGCTCCTCCGCCGCAGCTATGATCTGCCGCTGCGCGAGGTCTTCGATACCGTGATCGCGGCCCGGATGCTCGGGCTGCGCGAGTTCAGTTACGCCGCGCTCGTGGAGACTTATTTCGACGTCAAACTCGCCAAAGGCTCACAGAAAGCCAATTGGGCGCGGCGTCCGCTCCCACGCACGATGGAAGCCTACGCCAAGAATGACACCCACTATCTGCTCCCACTCGCCCAGCGCATGGAAGAGCAAATGCAGGCGCTCGGGCGGATCGAATGGTTCCGCCAATCGTGTCAGCGCGCCCTCGAGCAAACGTTCGTGGCGCGCGAGCGCGAACCCGATTCGCGTTGGCGCATCACCGGGAGCGGCTCGCTCCCGCCACGCGCCCACGTAGTCCTTCGCGGCTTATGGCACTGGCGCGACCGCGAAGCACGCGCCGCCGATCGCCCCGCCTTTCACATTTTGCAAAACAGCGCGCTGCTCGAGGCCGCGATCCAATTCGCGGAGGGCGCGATCCCGGATTATCCCCATCTCTCCGAGCGGCGGCGCGCGGGCTTTCTCGCTGCCGCCCACGCCGCGCTGGAATTGCCGGAGTCTCAATGGCCGCAAAAACTGCCGCGTCCGCCGCGCACGCGTACACCGGGTTTCGAGAGAAAACTGGAAGCGTTGCGTCAGCGCCGCGATCAGCACGCCAAAGAGCTGGCGCTGGATCCGGCCTTCATCGCCTCGCGCAACGCGCTCGAGCAAATCGCGGCCGACCCCAGCCGCAGCGAAACGCTGCTCGTTCCATGGCAGCGCGAGTTACTGGGCCTGTAGATTTCGTTAGGCGCCTACAATTGCGATCGCGGGCGCCGCGTTCCAGCGCACTCCGGCGGGAGGCGCATCTCTTCTTTGCACAAACCAATTGCATCGCGCACCGCTTCGCGGGAAGTTGCCTTTCCGTCAGGGGCTATGGACTGAGGACTAACGAACCCCGCCAGGGCAGGAATGCAGCAACGGTAGTCTGATCCTCTTTGCCGTAGTCCTCTGGCGGTCTTTTTTGCCCACTTCCGCAAGTTGATCGCTTGAAGTATCACTTTGAAGTGATCCCACGCAGACCTCTGAGCCTGCACTTCTAGCTCGATTTGACACTGTTGAGTGACCGCCAGAAACTCGTCTCATGAAGTTCGGTGGACGACGACTTGGTGGCCGAGCGTTAGTCATCGCACTTGCGATGCTAGTCACTGTGCCGGGCGAGGCGCAGCAAGCGCCTAAGTGGCCACAGTATGGTTTCAACGCCCGCCATACCCTGTTCGATCCGTTCGAGCAGATCCTTACCCGCTCCAACGTGGTGGATGTCTCTCTCCAGTGGGAGTTCATGACCGGCAATGGGACAGGCATCGCACCTCTGAGCGGTCCTGCGCTGATGGACGGAGTCCTCTATGTCGCCTCGCAGGCGCAGACAACCTTTACTGCACTCGACGCCGCGACCGGTGTAACTCGCTGGATCTACACCGGGTCGAGCACGTTTTCGGACCCGGCGGTCGGTGGCGGCTATGTCTATACCGCGTCGCTCGACGGCGACCTATATGCATTCCCGACTAACTGCGTTGAGAGCTGCACACCTGCGTGGGCGGTGCCAGTAGGCAAACTCGGAACAAACTCTCCGCCGACTTATGCCGATGGAAGTCTCTTTCTCGGTGGATACGATGGTCGCGCCTATGCCTTTGATGCAACAACGGGCGCGCAACTCTGGTCGGCTCAGGTCAACCCGCCGGTGAACGATCCGCTTAACTTCGCGCCGGCAGTTTCGCGCGGGCGGGTATTCGTTTCAGGTGACCGGGGTATCTACGCTTTTCCCGAGAAATGCAGCATGGAGTGCGAGCCTCTCTGGGTCGCGAAGACCAAATTCGCGCCGGTCGCGGCGCCGACTGCCGCCGGCCGCTTCATCCTGGTGGCTGATTATCAGGGAACCATCTACGCGATCGATGCGGCCACGGGTGTCCTTCAGTGGGAAGGCACGGTCACAGCCATTCCGCATGCGATTGCGGTCGCGAACGGGGTCGCCTATGTGGCTTCGGGCAGTGGCGAGCTGGTCGCCTTCGCAGTCGTGGGTTGCGACGAAACCGTGTGCAACCCGCTCTGGACCTCGGCGCCCTCGGGACTTACACTCTTTACGCCGACCATTGCGAATGGCGTCGTCTATGTCGGCGCACTCGACTTCATCTACACTCAGGGTGACGTGCTGGCTTATCCTACTCAGTGCAGTGACGGATGCGAGCCGCTCGCGGTCCTCGAGCTGGGTGGTGCGAATGAGACGCCGATCGCGGTCGCCGGCGGACGTATCTATGGGACGACGGTGAACGGCAACATTGACGCGCTCGGTTTGCCGCAGCAGTAAGTGCCTCGTCAGTGGGATAGGCTTGTAAGTCGTTGTTTTAGTTATCGACTTTCCTTATCCCACTTTGCACAGCCTGGAAGGTCGGTTACACGGGCACTTACCAATCAAGTCAGAAATATTCGCCTAAGGCCGCTTTAATCGCGGCGGGAAGTTTCCGCGGGCCATCGCCGCCGAGTTGTGCGTCGATGACTTCGAGACGGCGAATGAAATCGAGCACTTCACGGCGCGCGAGCGGACCGCCGGCAGCCGCGCAGAAATGAGTGCGACAGCCGAAGGGCCGGTCGGCATAGATGAGGCAGTTGCCAGAAGCACGATCGAGCATGGGACAGGTTCCCTCCGGTGACTCGGGCAAGCCTTTGCGGCCGCTCGCACGTAGCGCGCGAGCGGCGACCAGCGCTTCACCCTTCGTGAGATAGGGAGTAAGTCTAGTGAGTTTGAAATGGCAGCACTCAGTCCGGCGGAGACATTGGCGTTCGATGGGACGTTGAGCTAGTTCGGCATAAATCTGCCGTACCTCAACGGTTGCGAAATCGGCGCGCTCAACCTGGCTAGCCTTCCGGTTCATTTTGCAATTTGGCGCCGCCCGGTTGAACCAATCACCTCGCTCGCTACTTGGTAACCCTCACGACCAGCGCCTGGATCTTGCCGGAAATGTTTGCGGTGCCGAACTTCTCCGCGATTGCTTTGGCGGCGAGCGAGGTCGCATCGCTCAGCAACATCGGGTCGCGCTCTTCAATTTCGTTGCGCAACGGCGTGCCCTGACAGTAAGCCATCGCCGGAATGTGCGGCGCTCTCGCCCGGCTTACCTGAGTGACGGTTTCGATCTGCGGCTTGTTTGTGAAGCCGGCCGCGGCGAGATCGCGCGCGATCACATCGGGGGAATGATATCCGTGCGGGACGCGCGCATGAAAGCGCGGTGGATTATCGGGAAACAACGACGCGATTGCGCCCGTGACGGTGTGCGGGAAATCGTTCTCCTCGATTCGATCCCAGACATCGAACAGAAAAATACCTCCGGGACGCAGCACTCGGTGCACTTCTCTGAAGGCCGCGGCTTTGTCGGGAAAAAACATGACGCCAAACTGGCAGATGACAGCGTCGAACGACTCGTTAGGGAAAGGCAGCTCCATGGCATCGGCCTGCTGCCATTCCACCGGGCGTTTGGTTCCGATCGATCGCGCTTCCGCAACCATCCCTTCGTTCAAATCCGTCGCCACGATGTGGGTCGTTTCGGGCAAAGCATCAGCCAGGGCGCGTGTCACCACCCCGGTGCCGGCGGCGATCTCGAGCACGCGGGCAAACGGACCACCGGCGAGGCGCTTCACCAGTTCGGGTGCGTAGGGTTGGAAGGCGAGCGGAACGAGATATTTCTCGTAAAGCTTCGGGACTGAGCCGCTGAAGAGGGCGTCGCTATCCTGATCGATCATAGCAGTCTGTGCCGGAGCAAGCGCGAATTCTATAGCACAGCGTGGTGCGAAGGTCTATCGCAACGCCGAGCAGCGAACACGAAATGAAATAACTTGTCCGAGCTAACTGCTTATTCGTTATCTCCGAGAAGCCATCTCATGAATCCAAAAAGCCTGTCATCCCGCGAAGTCGAGGGATCCCGGCGCGCAAGCTTTAAGGTGACTTCCACGGGATCCCTCGACTCCGCTGCGCTCCGCTCGGGATGACGCGCTATTTATGAGATGGCTTGATGGCTTCTAGGAGGCAGATTCCACCTCCTTATAACAATTCAATCGAGGACATCGCTATGACTAGGAAGACGAAAAACGCTCGCAAATCCGGCAGTTAAGCGCCCGTTTTATTCGGCGCGTCCCGGCCCGCGGTATCGCGTCCGCGGCCAGGGCACGGAAAAATCCATTGCAATTTCCGCTCTCCCAGAGAAGGGAAGAGCTTCTCGTGCTATGGAAAAAAAAACGGCTCCGCTGGTTAGCGTGGTGATGGGGAGTGCCTCGGATTGGGAGACGATGCAGCATTGCGTCGAATTGCTCGGACAACTCGGTGTGCCTAACGAGCACAAGATCGTCTCGGCCCATCGCACTCCCGATCGGATGGCGAAATTCGCGCGCGAGGCCGCCGAGCGCGGCGTGCAGGTCATCATTGCCGGGGCGGGCGGCGCGGCGCATCTGCCGGGAATGATCGCGGCCCAGACGTGGCTTCCGGTTCTCGGGGTGCCGGTCGAGTCGCATGCGCTCAAGGGTCTCGACTCGCTACTTTCCATCGCGCAAATGCCCGCAGGAGTCGCCGTCGGCACACTCGCAATCGGAGTCTCCGGGGCGAAAAACGCCGCCCTTCTCGCCGCCAGCATCATCGGATTGCAGGACGCAAAAGTACGGACGGCCCTGCAGAAATTCCGGCAACGCCAGACCAAGACCGTTCTCGCGCAAAAGCTGCCATGACGCAGGAACAACCGCTTCCGCTTCTTCCTGGGGCCAGGATCGGCGTCATGGGTGGCGGCCAGCTCGGTCGCATGTTTGCGATCGCAGCCCGCCGGATGGGTTATCACGTCCACACATTTTCGCCTGAGAAGAACGGGCCGGCCGCGCAACTCTCCGATCGGGCGACCGCCGCGAGCTACGCCGACGAAGCCGCGGTGCGAAAATTTGCGCGCACCATCGACGTTCTCACCTTTGAGTTCGAGAACATTCCCGCGCCGACAATCGAGTGGGCCTCAACCAAGCGAATCGTTAGGCCGCGCGGCGAGATTCTCCTCATCGCGCAGAACCGGTTGCGCGAAAAAGAATTCCTCTCCAGCGCCGGGTTTCCGGTCGCGCCATTTCGGAAGATCGGGAGTCTCGCCGATTTAACGAAAGCCGCAGAAGCGATCGGCCGGCCGGCGATTTTGAAAGGTGGCGCTTTCGGTTATGACGGCAAAGGCCAGCAACGGATCGACCCGGATACCAACCTCGAGGACATCTGGAGCGGGTGTGAAGATGAAATCTGCGTGCTCGAGAAGGTGATCGAGTTCGAAAAGGAAATCTCGGTGATCGTCGCGCGCGCGCCGGATGGAACCACGGCGGTTTTCCCGGTCTGCGAAAATATTCATCGCGATCATATTCTTGACCTGACGATAGCGCCGGCGCGGGTCGACGAGCGGATCGCGAAAGCGGCACAGGAGCTGGCCTGCGCGGTCGCGCTCCGGTTCGAATTGGTCGGAGTGCTGGCGGTCGAGATGTTTCTCCAGAAGGACGGCGCCTTGATCATCAATGAGCTTGCGCCGCGGCCGCATAACTCCGGGCATTGGACAATCGAGGGCTGCGTCACGAGCCAGTTTGAGCAACATGTCCGCGCGGTCTGCG
>JAICXG010000233.1 GCA_025980625.1 Chthoniobacterales bacterium | reverse complement strand
ACGTTGCCGCTCTCGAGATCGCGCGGGCCGAGCTCGACGCGCAGCGGCACACCTTTCTTGATCCACTCCCAATTCTTCACCCCGCCGCCGAGATCGCGCTGATCGACCTCCACTTCGAGCGGCGCGCCATGCCACGAGATCGCGCGCAGCTCGGCGGCGAGTTCGTTAGCCGTGCGCAGGACTGCGTCGCGTGTGTCGGGCTTCGGTGTGATTGGGAGGATCACGATGTGCGTCGGCGCGATCCGGGGCGGGAGGATAATGCCGTCATCGTCGCCGTGCATCATGATGACGGTGCCGACGAGCCGCGTGCTCACGCCCCAGCTTGTTGTCCAGCCAAATTCCTGTTTGCCGTCGCGGGTCTGAAACTGGATGCCGCTTGCGCGCGAAAAATTCTGCCCGAGAAAATGCGAGGTGCCCGCCTGGATCGCCTTCCGGTCCTGCACCATCGCTTCGATGCAAAGCGTCTGCACCGCACCGGGAAAACGTTCGCTCTCCGATTTTTCGCCGACGTAAGCGGGAATCGCGAGGAACTCCTCCGCGAAGCGGCGATAGACCTCGAGCATCTGGCGCGTCTCGGCGCGCGCCTCTTCCTCGGTCTCGTGGACGGTGTGACCCTCCTGCCACAGGAACTCGGTGGTGCGCAGGAACAGGCGCGGCCGCATTTCCCAGCGCACGACATTGGCCCATTGGTTGATCAGGATCGGCAGGTCGCGATAGGACTGGACCCATTTGGCGTAGCTCGCACCGATGATCGTCTCGGATGTTGGCCTAACGACTAAAGGTTCGGTCAGCGGGCTGGCCGGCACCATTCTACCCTCCTCGTTTACCTCGAGGCGATGATGGGTGACGACCGCGCACTCTTTGGCAAAGCCTTCGACATGCTCCGCCTCCTTTTGCATGTAACTGAGCGGAATGAAGAGCGGGAAATAGGCGTTGCGATGTCCGGTCGCCTTAAACATCCCGTCGAGCCCGCGCTGCATGTTTTCCCAGACGCCATAGCCCCACGGCTTGATCACCATGCAACCGCGCACGTCGCTCGGCTCGGCCATCTCGCCGGCACGCACGACCTGCTGATACCACTCGGGAAAATCTTCCGCGCGCCGCGGGCTGATGGCGGATTTTGGCTGCTCGGGTTTGGCCATAACGGAGCGCGATATGTAAACCGCCGTCCGTGAATTGACCAGCAACGCTTTCCTAGTTGCGCGCGAAGAGCGACCGCGCCGGGGAAGTCTGTTCCGTGTATCGCGCCGCAAAGTCGATATTGCAAACCGTGCGATAGCGCGCATGCGGCCCGATCGCGGCGCCGGCAAAATTGAAGGCTGGATTAAAAATATTGTTGCGATGCTTTCGACCGGGCAGGCCGTCGTCAACAATCAACGCAATCACAATCTGGCGCGCGTTCGACTGGCCATAGGAAATGTCTTCGCCCCAGGTGCCGCGCCAGGTGCCGTGGTGATTCATGCGCTCACCGGGATTGCTCCGGTCGGAGCCGGCATGACCAAAAGCGCCGCGTGCCTGGTCGGCAACGTGATCGGCTGCGGCCATCGCGATCCCGGGCGAATCGGCCAAGGGCGCGAGCGGTCGAGCGCCGCGCAAAAATCGGATCGCTTCGTTGACCGCGGCGATTCCTTCGTGGGTCTGGAGCATGACGCGGCCGGGCAGGATGAGAAACTTGCCGCGAAAATGCGCGCGCAATTCTTCGAGATAGTTTGCGTAAACCGCAGGTTTGTGGCGCGCGCGATTGATCTCGCGAATGACCGCGCTGCCGGCGCCGAATTCGCCCGCCGAGGCGAGTTGAGCGATGAACAGCAATAGGAGCAAAGCCGGCCAGCCACGCTGCATCCACAGAGAGCGAGCAGACGAAATGCCATGGGTTGACACTGCCCGGCGCTGCCGCTAATTTCCCCGCCCTTCCCGAGGACTCCCGATGAAAACGTTTTCCGCAAAAGCAGATCAGGTCGCCCGCAAGTGGTGGATCATCGACGCGCAGGACCAGGTGCTGGGTCGCGTCGCGGTGAAGGCCGCCAATCTGCTTCGCGGCAAGGAAAAGGCGATCTTCACTCCCCACGTCGACACCGGCGATTTCGTCGTTGTGATCAATGCCGGCAAGGTGCGGCTCAGCGGCAAGAAGGAAGAACAGAAAACCTTCATGAGTTTCTCCGGCTTCGTCGGCGGACATAAGAGCGAGAACGTGCGCGCTCGTCGCGCGCGTCATCCCGAACTGCTCGTCGAGCACGCGGTGCGCGGGATGATTCCGCACAACCGGCTCGGCCGCGCGGCTTATCGGAAGCTCAAGGTTTATGCCGGCGCGGAGCATCCGCACCTCGCGCAGCAACCGCAGCCGGTTGGCTTGGACTAACGAGAACGATTTCATGGCTGAGACACAGGAATTTATCGCCACCGGTCGTCGCAAGACCTCCGTCGCACGAATACGCATGACGCCGGGCAGCGGCAAAATCGACATCAACGGCAGGAGCTTTGAAGATTATTTTCCGACCGTGCCGCTGCAAAATACGGTGCTGCAACCCTTGCACGTGGTGAAGCTGGTCAACGCCTACGACATTTCCGTCAACACCTCCGGTGGTGGCCCGGGCGGCCAGGCGGGTGCGGCGCGCCTCGCGATTTCCCGCGCGCTTTTGCAGGTAGACGCGAACCTTCGCGGAACCTTGAAGGCGGAAGGCTTGCTCAGGCGCGACCCACGGATGAAGGAACGGAAGAAATCCGGCCAGCCCGGCGCGCGCAAGCGCTTCCAGTTCTCGAAGCGGTAATCGCAAGCCACGCTGGCCGTCATCCCGAGCGCAGTCGAGGGATCCCGCCGCGTAACGAGACGGCCTACCTCGGCAGGAAGAGGACTCGTTCACCGCAGAATCGCAGGTCGATCAGGCTGTTCGATACGCCGCGGGATTCCTCGCTCCGCTCGGGAAGACCAGAGTGCGTTACTTGAGCGGACTCGCCGAGGCGGCGGGCGACGGCGCCGCGGTTTCCGCAGGGCGCTCCATCGGGATTGGCTCCTGCGCCTGGGCCGGCGCGGGCGGTGCTTCCGGTTTTGGGAGCGCCATCAGTTCCTGCACCGCCAAGCTTGCCACGACGTTGTCGCGATACTGTGACATCACGGTCTCACAAATTTTGCGCGCTTGTTCGAACTGGTTTTTCGCTTTCAAGATTGGCACCTCGGCAAGCAAGGCGAGCGGCGCATTGAAGCTTTGTGGATATTCCGCCGCCAGCCGCTGGTAGGTGCTGAGCGCTTCGTCGGTTTTGCCTAACGATTCGAGATTCGCCGCCATTCCCATCCAGGCGGTCGTGATCAGTGGATGTTTCGGAAATTGGTCGACGAACTTGTGCAGAGTGACGTTCGCCTCGGTGTATTTCCGCTCCGCGCGCTGCTCGGCGGCGAGAAGCAAGTAGGCACTGGCGGCTGGTTCGCTCGCCGGATAACGGTCGATTACCTGCTGATAATCCTGAGCCGTCTGCGCGCTCGCGAGTAGCGCCGTGGCCTTGGCCGCGCTCCGTGCGGTGTAAAGCAGGTAGCCGATATAACCTAATCCGGCGAGCACGATGATCGCGCCGACCGCGATGATGGAGGTCTTATAACGGTCCCAGAAAAGACGGCTCTCGAGGGCAGGATCAGCGGTGACTTGCGAGACGGAAGGCATGGAAATTTGGGAGTGTGTCTATGCCACGCGATGCATTTCCGCGCAAGCCCGCGCCCGCGTCACCGCCCCGCGCGCGCTTAATCTTCCTCGGAGAAGAAATGTACCGCGAAGGGCACGGTCGTTAAAATCCCGATCACGACCAGCGCGATGCCCGCGGCTCGCCGCTGACGCTCGTCGAGCTTCGAGCTGAGGAGCAGACCGACTCCCGCACCGAGAGCAGCCCGCGTCATGGCGAGTAATCCGATTTCGGGCAGTTTGAGTTGAATTGTTTTCATATTCGTTAGGGCTTTTTTTCCCTCGTTCAATAGGGGTTTGGCGCCGTGCCTTTCGGGCGTCGCACCTCGATCTGTCCTTCCCGCACGCGCACTTCAAAGCAGGGCTGGCTATAAGTGGCCGGGCCAGCAACGACCCGGCCGTCTTCGATCGCGAAAATCGAACCATGCCACGGACATCGAATCGTCTCGCGGTCGAGTTTTCCCTCCGCCAGCGGGCCGCCGAGGTGAGAGCATTTTTCCGCGAGAACGAAAATCCGCCCGCCCCGCTTCACGACCACCACCGGAATGCCGTCGGCCTCGCCCTTACGCAGCATGTTCTCGCGCAGTTCCGATTCCTTCATGACCGGGACAAAGTTTTCGGGCAACTCGCCGGGGGCGTGGTTTACGCCGATGCGTTGGTTATAAACGAGATGCCCGCCGAAGTACGCGCCGGCGGCGGCAAAAGCGTACCCGGCGAGGCTGCTCGTTAGGCCAGCGCGCCGGCAGCCGTAGCGCCGTTGCCACCAGGAGCCGGCGTAACAGAGAGTAGCGATGATATTGATGAGGGCGTGCAAACTCCCGACCCGCTTCGGTTTT
>JAICXG010000002.1 GCA_025980625.1 Chthoniobacterales bacterium | reverse complement strand
GGTGGCGCAAGGGTTGGGCGGCCGCGGCATTCAGTTTGTGGTCACTAAAGGCATGGCATTCGAGTCAACACTCTACGGCGGCCTCGGCACGAGGCTTATGAATGACATCGATTTCATGATCGCGCCACGAGACCGCGAACCGGTCATGGCTGTCATGCAAGAACTCGGCTTCCGTCCCTTCTATGATTGGGCGAAGGATCCCCGTCGCGAAGAAATCAGTAGCCGCCTCAATCCCGACCACCTGCCTAAGTTAGCCCGCGAGATCGATCAACCTGGGACGCGCATCATCCAGGTCGATGTCGCGAACAGCTTGACCTGGACAAAGAGTCCGTTTGACGTGCCGGTCGAGGCAGCGCTTCAGGTCCGTGTCGAGCAGTCTATTCCCGGCATGCCCGGTATGAGTATCCCCTGTTTCCGCCCCGTCTATCAATTCCTCTTCACCGTGCTCCACCTCTTCCGCGAGGCCTGGTTGCAGAAATTTGTCGATTTCGGCACTGATGTGGGTCTTATGAAGTTCGGGGATGTGATCCGCCTCGTCGATCGAGATCGCGAGCAATTAACCGACGGTGAGTTACTCCGAATCATGGAGACTCATAATGTAACTCATCCCGTCGCCTGGGTTCTCCGTCACTTGGACGAGACCTTTCAGACCAACACCCTCGAATTGCTTGCACTTCAAAGACATGGTGACGAGAACCTGCTGGCTAGTCAGATGCAAGCCGGCGGTTACGTGCGCGCTTCGGGTCAATCCATGCGCGAACGTCTGCAAAGTAAAACCCGTGGTTCTTCGCGGCCGCTGGCGCCGGCGCATTGACCATTCCACGATGACTAGCATCACCAGTCTCCTGTTCCGTCGGGGCGACAAGGACGGAATGGATGTCTATTTCCCTCGTCGGATGAATAGCGTCAAAAGCCTTCTCTTCCAACTCGTGCCGACCTCCTATCGCGCGCAGAAGTATAACCGACAACTGCGGCGGGAGATCGAGGAGAATCCTGAGGGCGCCCTGGTCATATGGCCGCGAGAGAACTCGAGCCAGCTCTATTATGTCTTCCATGGGATGGCGGGCGGACTTGGAATCCAGCCTTTAACTGTCCTGCGCGAGACTGGGTTACTACGGGCCAATCTGGTTTTGCTCAAGGACTATTACCGCTTTTTCTACCAGGCAGGGCTAAATCCCGAGATCAAGGACGTTGACGCCGTCATCGCACGGCTCCGGCGATGCCGGGAAGAGTTACCTCATGTCCGGCAGACATTTTGTTCCGGGCCCTCGGCCGGTGCTTACGCCGCCATTCTCTTCGGCCACTACCTCCAGGTCGACGTCGTCTATGCCTTCGCGCCGGTGACATTGGTCGACCTTGACGATCTCAAAAGGTGGGGCGGGAGCAAGGAAACGTGGCGCATCACTGAGCAGCACCGCGACCTGGCGCTTCTACTGTCGAAGCACAATGGCCGAACCCGTTATAAGATATTCTACTGCGAGGGTCACGTGAGAGACCGTAACTATGCCGCACGCATCCAGGACTTACCTGGAGTAGAACTTTACCCACAACCCGGTACTACGCACAATGTCATCCAGGCTATTCACGAGAGCGGTCGACTGCGCGACGTCTTTGACACTGCGCCACCGGGCGCCGCTGCAGAGTGAGCCGCGAAGAAACTCCGCGTTCGGCCATGGTGGATCGGGAGGCGCTAGTTTTTCTTCACATTCCCAAAACGGCCGGGACGACCTTGAACCGCATTATCGACTGGCAATACAGCCCTTTGGCGATTTTCACGATCGATCCTTATCGCATCAGGGCGACACCCCAACGCTTGAAACAACTTCCGGAGAAGCGCCGTCGCGCCTTGCGAGTGGTGCGCGGACACATGCTCTACGGTATCCATAACTTTCTACCGCAGGGCGCTACTTATATTACGATGCTCCGCGATCCGGTAGCCAGGGCTCTGTCTGCTTATTATTTTGTTCTGCGCAGGCCGCTCAATCCGTTGCATCGGAAGTTAAAAAGGGAGCGACTCTCAATAGAAGATTGCCTACGACTATTCCCTGACCGCCAAAATTTGCAGTGCCGGTTCATTGCCGGAGTTGAGGATACCGCGATTGAGGATGAGCGACTACTGGAGATGGCGCGGGAACATCTTAGGAAGTCATTTACTGTCGTTGGAATCTCGGAGCGCTTCGAGGAGAGCCTGATGCTCATGGCTACCACCTTTGGCTGGGAAATTTCCTCCTATGACAATTGCAAGGTATCAAAGAGGCGACCGCAGATTGATTCCGGGACAGTGGAAATGATTCGCGACCACAATCGGCTCGATCTTGAGCTCTACGAATTTGGGAAGGCTCTCTTCGAAGAAAGCCTGCAAAAGAAAGGAGCAGCGGTCAAAGAAGGCTTGGCTCGATTGCGGGCCCTGCAAAAACCCAGCTCGCTGGAAAAGTGTTACACTTCCACCGTGGGAAAGGGACGTTTCCTCATCAGTAAGGTCGCATCTGCCATATGACAACGCGGCGCGGCTCCATTCCTTTGTGCGCAATCGCCGTGCTTGCGGCGCTCGTAACTCACAGTTCGTCGTTAGCCGGCGGCCCTCCGCTTCGTACTGGCCTATGGGTTACTCAGCGGTTACCGGCCGATGATGCGGCGCTCCGCACTTTCGAATCTGACGTGAAAGCCAGCCGCGACCTGAGCGGCGTTTGTCTCCACATTCCCTGGGATCAGATCGAACAGGCATCGGGCAAAGCTGATTTTACCGAGGTCGATCGCGCGGTCGCTATCCTCCGCAGTGCGCGAATGAGTTATCAGCTATGTCTTAAACCCGGCGCGTCAACTCCGGCGTTCGTGTATGCCGACGGGGCACAGGCCTTCAAAACTCAGGTTGCAAATCCGCATCGTGCTAACTATGGCGCGGCGATCCAAATCCCGGTCCCGTGGGATCCGATCTACGAACGCGATTGGACTCGCATCATTGACCAGTTAGGACAGCGCTACGCCAATGATCCGCTTTGCGTCAGTGTCGTTCTGACCTGCGCCAATTTTCTAAGCGCCGAGATGCATTTGCCAAAAAGCCCTTCCGAGCTGGCACGCTGGCGGTCGTTAGGAGATTACGCGAGCCGCCTGCTCGAGGTTTACAAAAGGTTTACCGACGAATGGGCAAAAGCATTTCCCAGCCAGGAGATATCGCTCCACGTTTCCAAGGTCCTCGACCTGCCGCCCTCCTTTTGCGAGCGCATCATTGATTATGGCTTGGCTCGGTATCCGAAGCGTTTCTCGATTCAAAGTTGTCAACTAACTGGGCGCAAGGAGGACACCGGAGTCATGACTTACGACCTGGTGCAGCGATATCGCGACCGCCTGCACCACGGCTTCCAAAGCCTCGCCGCGCTTGATGGGCCGGATGGACGGATGGGCTCTGCGGAAATGGCCGCCTTGAACCTTGTCCATGCCGGGGCAGAATATTGGGAACTGTGGCACGGCGATGGCTTTGATCCAAAGATCGCGAGGCGCGCACGCGATGCCTGGGAGGAAGCAAAGAAAGCGGGCTACGAAGCTTACAAAAACAAACTGATCGCCGAAGGTAGATATCGAGCAGGCAGATGAACCTAATTACACCACCAACCGATAACTCGCAGCCCTCGATCGCCTTTGCTTCGCAATCGGATCGATCGAAGGAAGCGATCATTTTCCTGCATCTTCCTAAGACAGCCGGCACCACTCTCAATCGACTGATTGAATGGGAGTATCCGCTCCGGGAAATGTATTCAATCGATCCTGTCCTTTTTGAATGGTCGGCGGGTCACTTGCGTAAGCTGTCAAAGCGGCGCCTCGGTCGCATGCGGATGTTTAAAGGACACATGCTTTTTGGACTGCACCAGGTCCTGCCACAGCCATCCACCTACATCACTGTGCTGCGCAATCCGGTCGATCGCGTCCTTTCTGCCTTCTACTACATGCGAAATTACCGGCTGCATCCGCAATACTGGAAACTCCGGCGCGAAAAATGGACTGTCGAACGGTTTGTCGAGCGCTCCACCAGAGATAATGTGCAATGCAAAATTATTGCCGCGGCTGACTATCATTCTCCCTGCACACAAGATATCCTGGAGAGAGCAATCGATCACTTGGACCGCTACTTCAGCGTCGTTGGCCTTTCGGAACGCTTTGAGGAAAGTCTTGCTCTTATGAAGCTGCGCTTTGGCTGGCAGCTTAATTCCTATTCAAGCTTTAATGTCACGCGCGCTCGTCCACAGAAAGCGGACCTCCCGCAGACAACGCTTGAATTGATTACGGAGCGGAACCGATTCGATGTCGCGCTCTATGAACACGCGCTGAAGCAGTTTGATGCCGCGGTCGCGAAGCAAGAGTCTGAGGTGAGTCGGATCGCTGCCGAATTGAAGGCTGCCCGGACCCGCAGTCAGGGCACCTTTGAAGCCTGGCTCTTCACACTCCGCGCCTCCGCGCGCAAAGCCATTAACCGCGCCTACTCCGCGATCTAGGGGGTCTGCGCGAGCTTCGCTTCAGGCTGGGCTGCCGGAATCAGGAAGGCCTTAACTCGATAGCTTTCAAACTCAGTCTTGGCGTATTCGTGAATATAATCGAGTACCGCCGGGCTGTTAAACTTTTCGAAAGAGGCATAAGGCGCGAACACGATCCAGGTGCGACCCGAGCGGTGGACAACGTCCTTTAGCTCTGTGATATCCCGAATGACTGGCAGTCCGGCAAACTTATCGGCAAAGCGCGCGTCATTGAGCGACTGAATATAGGGAACCTTTGAGCTGTAAAGCGTGTCGAGAAAGTAGTCACCAGATACGCCCGCATAGAAGTTAAAGACGTGCGGAATGCCGGGAAAAATGACATCACCCGGGCGGGCATGATCCATCACATAACGAGCGACGCCGCGGTAATCATAGCGATAGGTGTTGAGGCGACTCATCATTTGAGGCGTGTCACCGGTGCTGGAAAGTTCATACTCCTTCAAGACCGACTCGTTGCTCTGGACGAAGAGCAAGACCAACATGGCAAGACCGGTAGCGTGAGCGGCGAACCGCGCCAGGCTGGTATCACCTTCTAACCGAGCCAGCGCGACGAGCCGGTCATACAACATGATAGTTGCGGCTACCCCGCCGAGAATCACGTATGGCTGGTAATAGTAGGCGTAGCGCGGAGATAGAGCGGCGAGAAAGTTTGTGTGCAGGATAAATAACGTCGCCAATAGCACAACCACGTAACGGAAGCCGCGATGTTTCCAGCAAAACGGCAGCCCGACGACAATCATAAGGGTGAAGAAGACATGATTCTCCGAGAGTAAAAGCTTGTCGACGTAAAACATCGGCTGATAGCCGGGAGCGAGAAAGAAAAGAGAAGGACCGGTAAGGTTTGAGAGACCCGATCCGACCTGGAGATAGGATGCGCCGGCCAGCATGCGCGAGCAGTACTGGGCAACGACGACCGCGCCGATGAAAAAGAGGCAACGATAAAGATGGAAGTCTTTCAGCCACCACCACTCTCGCCAGCGCACGACAATCAAAGCGATCACGAGCGCCGGGAGGAGAAATGCTGTTCCTTCCCAGGAAAGATAGGTAAAACAGAATGCGATCGTGGCCGCAGTGAGAAGCCTGCGATCGAATGGCCGATACTGAATTGCCTCGTAAAAAAGCCAGACCGTCAGCAAAGACACAAACTGGCATTGGGTTGGATAAAAAGCGTTCTGTGCCCAGCGGATGTTAAGAGGTAAACAGGCATAGACGAGAGCTGCGAAAAGACCGGTTCGCCAGCCAAACAGCCGCCGGCCGAGCAGGCCGATGACAGCAATGGAAAGCGTTCCCATAAAACAGGAGGGCAAGCGCATCGACCACTCGGAATATCCAAACAACAAGCCCGTGAGTGCGAGCGGGTAGGGTACCGCTTCATAAGTCGTAAGCCATCGAATCAGGCCTGCAAACGAGGTGTAGGGAAATCCCAGGATGAGAATGCCCTTCGACTTTGCGACCAGTCCCATTTCATCGTGGTCGAAAGACATGTAGGCCAGGCTGTGGTAACGCAGACCGAAACCGAGGAACACGATCACGATCAACAAGAGATACGGCAGTAACTCTCGAAATGGGATTTCAAATAACTCCGGCAGACGGAGCTTGCGCGAAACCAGATCTCTTGCCTGGGCTTTACGCGCCTCCCATTGCGCGCCCGTTTTGAAGCGCTCGAATCCGGCCCGAGTTACAGCGGGCGTCCATTTCCCGACGAGAAGATGGAGGAGGCGAATCAAAAGAAGGACCGCAAACGCTCCCACCACGATTGCAGGTTGGAACGACCATTCGTCCGGGAATCGTGGGTCATAGTTGGGAAGAAGCAGGAGGAGCAGACCAGCCGCGATTGGCCCGTGGAGAAGAGCGTCTCTGGCCATGGAAACCATTCGCGGTTCGTCGCGCCAACCTGAAACAATTGCCGAGACAATGAGCCAAAGCGCGATGACTAGGGCAAGTGTCAAACCGATGACCAGCCATGCTTCGAAAAAGCTGGCGAAGCCGGCGCGCTCCATTGGCCGCGCGAGTTCCTGGGGCAGATAACCCCATGGCGATGTCCCAGCTTTCCCAATCTGAACAGGATGTTGCTGGGCTGGGTTTGTGGTCGCCTTAGCCTCATCGCCAACGACCCATCCAGAGTTAGTCGAAAAGCGCCAGATAGATCCGTCTGGCTTGGTCAGGAACCCATCGGCAAAGAACGAGGCGGGAATATGTTCGCTGCGGACGGCGGCGACAATGACGTTGGGTCCGGGTCGAATCCAGTAACTGATGTCATAAGCCGAGAGAGTCGTCGGTTCCAAAGCTGGCTGGTTCTGCTTCGCCGGGTTGAACCCTTCTTTTGCAAGCTGACCCGGTTTCGCCAGGGGTGGTGGCGTCGGTTCCATGGCCGCGAGGTGCGGAAGCTTTTTTCCGCCAGAGATAGCGGTGCTGGCCACCGTAACAATGTGTCCATTCACCGCCAGGTCGAGGTCACCGGAAGCGGCGACTTGGATCCAAGTTTCCTGTCTGGTGTAATCGGCGTTGATGACGGTGGAAAAGACCGATTCGGAGGCGGCATTTGGCGCCATAATCCAGTAGCCGAGCAGTGGTAACTGTAGCACTCGCGGGTTCATGTCGACCCAGCGCAACGAGACATGCTGGTCGTTCAGTGGCGAGCGCCGCGCCTTCGGCCAAAGCTGATCTTCGACCTGCTGCGACGTCCACGCTTCGGTCCCCTGGACAATCCCGGTCCGGTTGCTCACCCGCCAGCTTTCGTCCGATAAGATGGAAGTAACATTGCCTCCCGGCTCCGTTACCTGACCGCGAATGAGTAACTGGGCCGGACCCGGGTAGGACGTGCGTGACACCGAGACCGCAATGACATTTGTGCCTGGCTTAAGGCCGCGTTTAATGTCGTAAATGCCGGTTTCGAAAGTCTTGACCGAACCGCCGGTGCCGACGGTATGGCCATTTACCATCAGGCCAAAAGTATCCGAAGCCGCAATCTGGATCCATGCCTGTTCCGGGTTGGCCGGGAGGTAAATTTCCTTCCGGAAGTAAGCGATCGGAGCGGGTGTCTGGGCGGGTTCGATCCAAGAGGCGCGACCAAAATCGAGCTGATACTGCCGATGCCGGGGCGAGGCATACGTTTCCAGGACATAGTAGCCGAGCAGCAAGCCGCAGGCGATGACCAGAATCCACGACCAGTGCCAGCTCTTTCCCCCAGTCAGGCGCAAAGATGTTGCATCTTCCATAGCTATTCTCCTACCAGGCCGGTGAGTGCCCAATAATTAAGGATTGGGTCGGCCGTAAGGGAACGATTGTAATAGATGCGCGCTTCAGCATCCTTTCCGAGTTTGGCGTAACAGTCGCCTATCAAAGAGTAAACGTTCGCCACGACATAGTTGTGGTCCTTAATCAGCGGGGCAAGCTTGTCTCCAACCGCGATCCCGGCTTGATAGAGCGCAATATCGTAATAGCCGCGGGCAAGGTAAAACAGAGCGTAGACTTGCGCCGGATCCTCAGCCACCGCCAGCTCCCACTGCTTGACCGCGGCGCCGATTCCGCCGGCGTGATAGAGGGCAAGCCCGAGAGTTACGCGGGTGGCGGCTTCCTCTTTGTGCGCAGTGTATGCCGTCCAACCGCCGGCATCCGCCGCCAGACTGAACTCAAAGATGGCTTCCTCATACTCGTTAGCCTGGCGCAGCTCGACTGCACGCTGGATATGGCGTTCGGGGGAATTGGATGAAACTCCTGCGAGCTTCTGCAGCTGACCGATGGTCGCATAAAGATCAACGTCCTGGGCGTGCCATCGGTCCCAGCGCATGGCGCGACGAAAGTCAGCGATGGCTTCTTGATTGCGTCCGCGAGTCTTATTCAACATTCCTTCGTTATAGTAATGCTGCCCGATGCCAGGCGGGATGAGGAGGATAATCATTGCACCGACCGGCAGAGCAAGGAGCAGGAAAGTCGTGCGCAGCTTCGCGCGTGGCAGCCGGCTGATGCCGTAGATACCGATGAGAAGGGCGCCCAGACCAAAGCAATCCCAGCCCAGGCGCATGAAGGAAATGGCGGCCATCAACCGGCCCCAGGCCGTGTAAAGCACGAGCCGTTTCGGCACGAGCTCTGGTGTGCCGTAATTTTGCAAGAGATAATCCTTGGTGAAGACGTTCAAAACCGGTGTCACTTCAAGCTCGTAAGTGAGTCGACGAAGGACCGAGGGCTGGCGGAAAGCAATCTGTGCCGGGGCGATGGCCCAAAGCATGACGAGGATGGACGCAGTCAGAGCAAGGAGAGTGGCGTTTCGCCGCCAGAACAGAAGTGCGACCAGTAGCAGCAGGAGGCCCAGAGTTCCGGTCGCAAAGATCGAGATATGAGGAGTGACTCCCGGATCTCGGATCAAGGAGAGCCTCAGGCCAGATAGGTCATGGGTGAACGGAAACTGCACCCATTTAAGACCAACCGACCCGATAACAAGCAGGCTGCCGATTATCAATAGCCAGTGATCCGCCCAGATGCGCGCGGCTACTTCCGACCACGTTACGATGCGGTCAAACCAACGGGCGAGGCGCTTCGGGATCTTCACGAGTCACCTTTCAGTTTCTTGGTCCAGGAAGCCACAAAGGGAGAAACGAAGGCAATTCCTTCCCGAGCCTGATTAATCTCCTCGCTGGAAAAAGTCCTGAGTCCCCAAAGGACAAGACAGTAGCTAAGAAGCGCGCCGATCGCTCCCACCAGTTTCCAAGCCAAAGATGCGTCCAGCACGAGATAGAGAATCGCTGCCATGACTACTCCGGCGGCAATTGGTCGCCAAAGAATTTGCAGGGCATGCGCGGGTTGCCCCAGCCGATTCAACTGCACGATCCACATTCCGACGGTGAGGACTTCAGCACAAACAAAGGCGATCGCGGGAGCGACATAAGGAGGATGATAGCGCGGGATGAGAGTGACGAGCAGAATAACTCGAACCACAGAACCAACCAGCGTGCTCGAGAAAAAGCTCTTCTGCGCGTCGAGCGCGGCAAAAAGATACTGGAAGAGACACGAGACAAAGAAGGGGATCAAGCCGAGGCCGAGTAGTTGCATCGCGGGCAGAGCTGGGAGAAAGCGCGCACCAAGCGCGAGGGTGAGGAGCGGCTTTGACCACGCCATGAAAAAAGCCGCAAACGGAACACTAATCAGAGTAAAGAACTTCAGGCTTTGGCGATAAACTTCGCCGAAACGTTGGGGCGAAAAGTGGGCCGTGCGCGAATAAAGCGGATAAAGTGGGAGCGAAAGGGTCTGCGGGATCGTGCGCAAGGACCAGCTGAGACGATAAGGTCCGCCGAAGAGACCAACGGTTTGCATGTTGGTCATAAGGCCAAGAACAAAGATATCGATGTGCAGGGCCAGTTGGCGGAGCATGACTCCGCCGCCCATCGGGATGGCCGTAAGAAACAACTCTTTCCAAAGCGGCAGGTCTACTTGCAGCTTGACCTTGGTATAGAACTTGGAGACGAGAATGTGATAAAAGGCCCAGAGCGCGAGATTGGAAGTGAGATGGGCGATAACAAACCCAATCAATCCGGTCCGGAAGTAAAGCATGACGAGGATGAATGACAGGAGCAGGACCTGCTTTATGATGAATCCGACGTAGTTCAGCTCGTTATCTTCGAAAGCCCGGAGCACCGCGCTGTAACCGGCCCCGTGGAAGGTCGCGAGCGTGGCAAAGGTCATTAGCATGATCGCGATCTTCATGTCGCGATCGAAAGGCAGAAAGATGGAAAGCACTCCGACGATAAGAAAGACAATGAGCGAGATGAACCAGATGAGACCGGCGGCCGCTCCGGTGATTTTGGCGACGCAGGTTGGATCTTTCGCGATCTCGCGAATCATCATACGGGGGAGGCCGGAATCAGCCACTAACTGGGCAATCATGGCAAAAGCCAAAACCCATTGGTATTTGCCGAACTCCGGGACCGTAACATGCGGGTTACGCGCGATCGCTATGGTGGTCGCGAGGTAAACCACCCCGCCGATAACTCCAGCGACGATCCCTGTGACTGCGTTTTTTACAATCCGCTGGGATTGCTTCATTGCGTCCACTTCCATGCCCCGCCGGCCGCTTTTTGCAGGGCTGCGTAGAGCATGAGTCGGCGGACTTCGAGACCATCGAGGTTATCGCGCTTGGCGATCAGGTGCAGCTCCTTCTCAATCGCCGTGAGCGGTGGGGCGATTCCCTGCTGCTGCTGTGAGTTCGTCACCTGCACGTCGCGATCGGCTTTCGCCACTTCTTCCTGCAGAGTGAGAATGTTTTGACTCAAGACATAGATGCTTTGATAGATCCCGACGATCTCACTGGTAACGTCGTCCTTGACCGCACCGAGACGAGCCCTTTCCGCCTGGTACTTGGCGAGCCGGGCGCGAGTCGTCGACATTTGCGCGCCAAAGTCAAAGATTGGCACATCAACATTGATCGCGCCGGTATACACTTCCGCGCCGTTGTCACCAAAGTCGTCGATATGTACCGCGGAGCCGTCCAGGTTCACACTGGGATAGAGGCGAAAGCGTTGCAGACGATAATCTTCGCGCGCCTCATCGATCTTGGCTTTTTGTGCCTGGAGCGATGGGTGTTCATTAATCAAGGGCCCAAGTAACTCAGCGGCGCTCGGCGGCGCCGGCGGTTCGGGGAGTTGATTGGACAGTTTCAGCTCATCAGTGTTATCAAAGCCGAGCGCGCGGGCGAGTTGGATCTTTCCCGCGACCGCTTGTTGGCGGAGGATGGTCGAGAGCGTCTGCGCGCCGGCGTATTGGTTGCGGGCAAGCTTCAGGTCAATTGGCAACATCAAACCCTGTTTCTGCTGCTCCTCGGTGATATCGACCTGTTTTTTGAGGAGAGTAACCCGACGGGCGGCATAACTAGCGCGGTTCACGGCTGAGACGGTCGTAATGTAGGCGTCAGTGATGCGAGCGATCACATCTTCCCGGCGCAGTTTGGCCGTCCAGGCGAGGTTTCGCCGCAGAGCCAACTTACTGGCTTCGGCCGGGGCGGTGTTGAAACCGAGGATGCTGCCGTCGCGAAACAACGGATAGGAAAGGTGGGCCGAATAGACCTCGACCGAGCCAAGATCGATCCCGTTGTCGGTGGTGGGCCTCCGATTACTTGGGTTGATCGCGAGTCCAGTCGTCGTATTAACAATCGCAAATTTGTTGACCGGGCTGCCAGAAAAAAGCTGATAGGTCCCCCGGCCAGTGAGCGAAGGGAGGGCCTCACCTCGGGCGGCGCGCGCTTCTTCAGTGGCGGAGGTGACATCGAGCCGGCTCGCCTCCAGTGCGGGGCTCTCGTCTAGGGCTAAGGCAATGCAGTCCTTGAGAGTGAGTGGGCGGGACGGCACAGTCACATACTGGTGCTCCGCACCGGCACCACCGAGCGCGCAAAGAGCAGCAGAAAAGAAGAGGACGAGAGTGGCCGCGAGCTTATTTCTCAAGCGAGTTCTCCGTGGTCCGGACCTTGTCATTATTCTTGAGGTAAAGTTGCCCGACTGTCACAACCTTCTCTCCCTGCTTCAAGCCATCCCTCACTTCAGTCATGGCATCAACGACAATGCCGGGACGGATCTTTCGCACCTGCGCGTGATTGGTTTTATCAACGACAAAGACTGAAGCTTGCTCGCCGGACGGATTCATGATTGCAATGCTGGGCACCGCGAGCACATCTTTGGCGGAGCGAGCAATGCGGGCAAACCCCGAGAGACCCGGCTTGAGACGAAAGTCAGCATTTTTAATCTCTACGTAAGTCGTAAAGGTCCGAGTCACCGGATCAATGTTTGGATCAATCTTGACCACCTTGCCGTGGAAAACTTCACCGGGAAAGGCCGGGAAACTGGCGTCGGCCGACAATCCCAGTTGCACCGAATGCATCTTATCTTCGCTGATCTTGGCGCCGAGGAGGACGTTATTGAGCGCGCCAATCTTCATCACGATCTGATCGCGATGGGTGTTTTCACCGGGATTAACGAGGCGCTCCAGGACGATGCCGTCCAGAGGTGAAAGCATTTTCACGTGCTCGAGGTCGATCTCAGCCTGGCGCAGGGAAAGAGTAGCTTTGGCGAGCGCTTCCTTGGCGTCTGCCAGAGCCATCTCGCTTTTTTCCAATTCCAGCGGCGTGCCCATGTTTTTTTGTTCGAGTGCCTTGTAACGTTGCACCTGCCGCGATTCATCCTGAATCTTGATGTTGTTGGACTCGACGTAGGCACGGTTGGCCTCAAGGGTCGCCTGAATCAAACGATCGTCCCAGCGCACGAGCAGGGCGCCCTTTTTTACAATATCGCCGATCTTGACCGGCACTTCGAGCACCTGGGCGGTGACCTGACTCGTTAGCTGGACGGTCTGGGCTTGTTCGACCGAGCCACTGCCGCCGATCACCTCGTTCAGGTCCTGACGGCGCACCGGCACGGTTTCAACCGGGGACGGGGCCTTAACCAGCCGTGCCGTTGCCGGTGCTGTGCCGATCAGATGCACGACGGTGGCGAAGACGAGAATGCCGAGGATCAGGCAGATGACGAAAAAGATGATCCAGTGCGAGCGCTTCATTTCTGTGGTGGCAGGGCGGCGGGCAAACGTCTCACTGCTTGCGGGTGTGGGCGGTTGATCCGCCGGCTTTATCGTTTCCATAATGTCAATGACTTTGCGGTGGTGGGATACAGTTCATAGGGGACGGGAAGAAAATTGTCGAGAGCAAATCATGCACCTCTCCCAGATTGGGAAAAGCAGGGAGAATGAACCCGCGCGGCGGTGGGCAGAAAGTCGGCGCCTCATTCGTTATGGCGGATCGTCAGGCAATCAAGATCGGCGGCGACGGGAACGGGAGAGTTTGCCGGCGCCGGCGAGTTCCCGAGGAGCTGATCGTAAATCTGCTCGATCTTTCGGCAAATCTGACGCCAATCGAATTCGGCCAGAACGGTGGCGCGTGCGTTGGCACCGAGTTCGGCGGCGAGAGCACGATCGTTGAGCAAAGCCACGATGCCTCGGCCGAGAGCTTCGTAGTCATGGTTCGGGACGATGAATGCGTCGTAGAGATGGCGAACACCCTTGGCCCCACCGGCAAAGGAGACGATCGGTTTGCCCGCGAGCATATAGTTAAGCAACTTGACTGGATGACCCGGGCATTCCGGCCGGGGAACAACTGTGACATCGGCGAGCGCGAGGTAACTTGGAAGCTCCTGCAACGGGTGTGGCGAAATCCAAATAATCGAATCGAGGATACCAAGCTCGGCCGCGAGTTTTTTATGTTCCTGCTCGTGGCTTTCGGAGACAAGCGGACTAACGATAAGCAGCCGTGCATTGGGCTTCTCCCGCAGCGCAACCGCAAACGCCCGCAGTAAGTAATCGATCCGCTGGAAGGCATTCAAAACGCCCGTATACATGATGACCGGCTGACCATCGAGCTGATACTTCGCCCGAAATTTTTCCGGAGATGGATTGCCAAACAGGTCCGGCTCAATCCCGGCCGGGACCATATCGACCTTGCTCTCTGGCACTCCATGTTGGATGAACCAGTCTCTCAGCTCCGGAGACACGGCAGTAATGCGATCGGGGAAGATAGGTGTAAACCAATCCAATCCCCGTGCGATTCCATGTGCGAGCCAAGCTGGTCGGATAAAGCGATAGCCGGCTAACTCATCCGTCATAAGATTGACGGCGTTGTAGAGCAGCGGGCGCCGAGTCAGGCACTTGGCGGCGATGCCAACCAGCGCCCCCTCGTAGTTGTGCGCGTGGATAATATCAATCCGCTCGCGTCGAATCACTCGACAAAGCAGCCGAAGCAAAGCCAGGTCGAGCCCGAACTTTTCCGGCGAGGGACCGACACGCGCGTTCGTCTCCGCTCGAAACGGCGCGCTGCGATGGACTTTGGCGCGACGAACCCGGATTTCCTCCTGGCCGGTCGGATAGGTCACGATATGCACATTGTGACCCATGTCGGTAAGCGTATCGGACATCTCACGGATACTGGCCGCCGAACCATGATTGGCTGGAAAAGGACAGGCCGCCACCATCGCGATCGAGTGACCGCCGGCGCGTTTTTTTTCCTGAGTGATCGACCTCGTCACCTGACCGTGCTGGTTGCCATTTCCCCACGCGTCTCCTTTGCGTCGGGAGAAGCCGACTTCCCGGTCGGGCCTACCGGAGTCTTGAGATAGGGACTTACAGCTTCACGAGATATGATTCGCGCCGGGACTCCCATAACCGTGCAGCCACTGGGAACATCACTCAGGACGAGTGAGTTTGCGCTCACTACCACATTATCTCCGATTGTAACACCACCCATGACGCGGCAGCCGGCGCCAAAGTAAACGTTATTACCAACAGTGGGCCGGCCGGATCCACGGACGTTGCCCACTGAGACGCCCTGGTTGAGCGTGCAGCTGTGGCCCATGCTTTGCACGAGAACGTGAATGCAGGAGAAGTTGTGCACGACCAGTCCCGGGCCGATTTTGCTCTCCCGCTGAATCTTGATCCCGGTGAGCATCATGACAAAGACATCGGTGAAGAGATAGATCGCGATCAGAATTTGGCGAATCACCGGGATCTGAACGCTGTAAGCCCAGTATCCAAAGCGGTACATCATCACCGCAATGGTCCCGAATTCGAGGAAAGGAGTGACCCACTTTCGAAAGAAGGTCTGATCCTCCGGTCGAACGCCATAACCTTTGAGCTTGCGTCTAATATCAGCGCGAACGAGTTCAAACATAAGTATTGGAAAAAGAATTATTCGACATAACCAAGCGCCTGGAGGCGCTCTTCGACTTTGGCCGACTCTTCGTCGGTATAACCGCTCGGGCGGTCGGCACCGGATGTGCCACTCGCTGCACCCGATTTGACCGGATGTTCTGCGAGGAATTCGGGAAGAAAAGCATCCGTCAGCGCCGCGCCATCCATATCTGCCGGAACGGAGACGCCGAGGAGGTGAAGAATAGTGGGAGCGATGTCGATGAGATGCGCGTTCACGATTGTCATCCCGCGGCGGAAGACCGGGGCTCGCGCGACAACGATGCCATAAAGACGATGTGTTCCACCCCACTCCGATTTCTCTGACGGCCCATGCCCGCGAATTACGAGAGCCGGCTGATCGGTTTGTTCGGGAAAGCTGGGCTGAGTCGAAAAAAGACTGTTCTCGTTCCACCAATCGAGAATCAAATCCGCCCCCTCGTTAGCAAAAGGCCCATGAAAGACTTCTTTGCGCCGATAGACGCGGTTAATAACCGGCCGGCCGGTCCGCGGATCCTTCAGCTCGGCCAGTTTTGCGATGATATAACTGAGTAGCGAATCGTACTCGGCCGGATCTACAATCCCCTGCGGCTTAACTCCCTTCAGATTAACCCAAATACTCGGAGGCGAGGCCAGCACTTCGCTGCAGTAAGCTTTCGTCCGGGTCCAGTCGATCGCGGTGAAGGATGAATAGGCTAACTCGCTTTTCTTGCGGAGCTGTGGAAAAAGTTCGGCCAGCTTGCTTTTCTGGCGCGAGCTGAGCGTTGCAACGAGGGCAGAGTAGCCGGTACGCAGGATCTTTTCTCCCAGCCGCCGCAGCGGTGAGATCGCGGCCTCTTTGTAATGCAGCAGCCCGAGCTGCGCGAGGTAGCGGTTAAGATAAATCGTACGATCCACCGTCGGGCCACCGCCATGATCGGAGACGACGAAGACGGCCGTCTCGGGCGCAAGCCGATTCACGATCTCGCCGGCCGCCGCGTCGAGCCGTTCATAAACCTTGCGCACCGCATCGCCGAATTTCGGCGCAAGCTTGGGATCGTGCAGAAAATGATCCCTGTCCATGTGCTGCCAAAAATAATGCTGCACCGTGTCGATGGACATAAAGACGAACATCATCACGTCCTGCGGGTGATTTTCGAGCAGGTATAGCGCGGCCTTGCTCCATTGCCGATCGAGCTGCTCCATTTCGGCCAGCACCTGGTTGCGCCGCTCGTCCGTGGTCATCGCGCCGAGGAAACGCAAGTCGAGTTGAATCCCCCCAAGGTGTTTCTCCAGCTCATCGCGCAGTTGCGGCGGGTGAATGAACGGACTCTTCTCCGAGGGCGTGTCCATTCCCGAGATTTGGAACCCGTTCAGCTTCTCCGGCGGATAGGTAAACGGGATGTTCATTGTCCCGACGGTGTAGCCCGCGTTGTTCAACAGCTTCCAAACCGTCGGAGCGCGCCGGGAGGTGGCGTTGGCGTAATTCATCGCGTAGCCGCCGTGTTCGGTCTCGACAAAGTGAAAAATACCGTGCTTGCCTGGATTTTTCCCGGTCATAAACGAGGTCCAGGCCGGTGGAGTGATCGGCGGCAGAATCGACTCGAGCGCGCCCGAGACGCCGTCTTTCATCAGTTTCGAGAGGTTCGGCAGGCTGCCTTCCGCCATCCAGGGACGGATCAGGGTCCAGGTCGCGGCGTCCAGTCCAATCACGACGAGTTTCGGCTGCTTCTTCATTTGGCGGGGAGGTTAAGCGGCATGGTGGATGCCGTAAAGCGACGCACCCGATCTAGTAATTGGGTTGTCATTTCACTTGTAAACCCGCCAGGTCTGCATTCCCACCGGGTCGAACCGGAAATCCGTGACCGACGCACCGAGCGCGTGCACCCGTTCACGCACGATATGACGTTTGTTGAAGGGACAATAGAGCAAAAGATGCCCACCGCCTCCCGCGCCGGTGATTTTGCCGCCGATCGCGCCGGCTTTGCGCGCTTCTTCATAAAGCTCGTCGATACGCGGCGTGGTGATGCCTTTGGCCATTTGCTTCTTCTGCAACCAGCCCTCGTGCAGCATCTCGCCAAAACGGTCGAGGTCACCCGCGAGGAGCGACTTCTTCATCTCATAGGCGATCGCTTTCACCTGATCCATCGCGGCCAAGGGCGCCGCTTCTTTGTTCTTCGCGCTCTCCATTTGGCTGTCGATAATCGGCTGCGATTCGCGGCTGCCGGTGAAGCAGAGGAGGAGATTGTACTCCAGCTCGTTGATAATGTACTCGCTTAAACGCAACGGCGTGACGACGACTTCTTCGCCGTAAAACTCCATGAAGTTAAAGCCGCCGAACGCCGCGGCGTACTGATCCTGCCGGCCACCTTTGATCCCGACGTCGTTGCGCTCGATGTCATAAGCCAGCCGGGCCATTCCATCCGAAGTAATGGGCAATCCGAGCAACTCACGGAAAAGTCCAATCAGCGCAATGGTGAAGGTGGAGGAACTGCCGAGGCCGGAGCCAGGGGGCGCGTCGGCATGGACGAAAAGGTCAAAGCCGTCGGTGCGGAATTTGTCGAGTTCAAAACGCTTAAGCACGCCCTTGACCAGATCCATCTGGCCGTCGAAGCGCAGGTGATCTTCCTGCGTCCAATAAATAACCGTGCCGTAATCGAAAGAACGAAAGCCGATCGAGCGCTCCGACTTCGGGACGAGCGTTCCGTAGACATAGCGGTTGATCGTAGCATTGAGCACGCAGCCGCCGCGGGTGTCGCAGTAAGGCGAAACATCAGTCCCGCCTCCGCCGAAACTCAGGCGCAGTGGCGTGCGGGCTCGCACCATTTTGATTTCGCTGAGAAAGTTCTTCGGTTTCGGCGTCATGATGTTCCCGAAGCTTCGTTGCCTAACCACCAAGCGCCTTGCCCTCCATATCAGCGGGAATTGGCAGGCCGAGAATCTGCAGAATCGTCGGCGCTACGTCGGTAATCTTCGCTCCATTGAGTTGACCGATGCGGTGCGCACTGCCGGCTGGTCGCCAAATGATCATACCGTTCTCGGCGTGGTTCGCGCCGTCGGGGCCGGTGTCGTTTTCAAAAGTGTGGATCTTTCCGCCGCCGACGCTCCCGACGGAGCGCCAGTAAAGTCCGCCGAAGTAAACGATCAGGTCCGGCGCCACTCCCCGGACCTCCTTGTAAAGCTCTTCCGGCCGATAAACCTGCGTCCCGATGTCGCGGCCGTTTTCGTCCCGGATCGATTTCAACCCGACGATCAATTCGTCGCGCACTTTTTCGTAGTTCTCCGGCGCAATTGTGCCCTGCGGTTCGCGGCCCGCGACGTTGAGAAAAACCCGCGCGTAATACCCGCCGTCGCCCCAGGCCTTCGTCCGCGCCCAATCGATCTTCACCTTTGCCAGCGGCACCGCACTCGCCGGCTTCTCCTGTAACGCGAGGTAGCCGTTTTGCATCAGCCATTCGTTGATGCAAATCCCGCCATCCATCCGCTTCGCGCCATGGTCGGACACGACCAGCACGTCGGTGGTCGGGTCGGCAAACTTCAGCAGTTCACCGATTTCCCGATCGACTTCCTTGTAGTAATCGTGAATCGCGTTTTCGAACTTGTTGCCCGGTTCGTAGAAGCGGTGGTTCGGGTCCATGTTGTCCCACAGCGCGTGATGAATGCGGTCGGTCCCCATCTCGACCATGATGAAGTAATCCCAATCCTCTCGCGCAAGGAGATGCCGCGCGAGCTGGAAACGTTTGCGCGTCATTTCATAAATGTCGGCGAGAATCTTCTCTTTGTTCCCGGAGCGAAAATCGCGCACATCGAGAATGTACTCGCCCACCAGTTGCTCGATCTCCTTTTTCAACTCCGGTGGATGGGTGTACTCGCAGGATGTGTCGGGCGTGAGAAAGTCCGTCACCATCATTCCATTGAGCGGCTTCGGTGGATACGTCCCGGGGACGCCGATCACGATTGAGCGTTTTCCCTGTTGCGAGAGGATTTCCCAAAGCCGGTCTTCTTTGATCGCGAGCGAATTTGCAATCGAATAGCGGTTGTAGGAATGATCGGCGCGATTGCGGAAACCATAGACGCCGAGACGGCCGGGACTTTTCGACGACATCATCACCGACCAGGCCGGGACAGTGATCGGCGGGTCGCACGAACGAAGGGCGCCGTGCAGCCCCTCGTTGTAAAGCGACTTAAGGTTCGGCAGGTCGTCGAGCCAGCGATCGAAGACCAATTCCGGCGCGGCACAGTCGAGCCCGATCACCATCACCCGCCGTCGCGCGCCGTTCGTGGAATCGGCCGCGGTGGGCCGGTCAGTCGAAGGCGAAAAAAACTCCTTTAGCATCATGAGGTCAGGCCGCTGACATTAGCAGATACTACGCCAGAGCGCCCACGGGAAACGAGGCCTGCCGAGTGATCGGCAAAGCGTGGAGCCTAGCCCGAGCTTAGTCGGCGAAGCAATTGCTCCCAACCTTGGATTGCGCGTCCGAATCGACTCGCACCGAACGGGCCAGGATTCCTCCGCCGCTCGGCGCAGCGTCAAAGGCGTCGCGCCGATAGAGCGCCACTTCGGTCAGCAAGCCTTCGGTGCGAAACAGGCCCGGCTGTTCATGCGTGACATTACGCAACTGTCCCCAGAGTCGGAAAAGCTCCTTAAAGGCTCTCGCGATTACACGGAGGTTGGCGCCGGAGGATTTGCCGGCACGGCGCGGGTAGTGACTCACCTTCACTTCGTGAATTCGCATCGCGAAGCTGTTCGCCTGCGCCAGAATCTCGGTATTGACCATCGCGCCGACGGAACGGATTTGGACCCGATCGAACACCGAGCGCTGGAAAATCTTAAAGGCGCAGTCGATATCGCGCACCCTCACCCCGAGCACCAGCCGAACGAGCGTCTTCCAGCCCCAGGCATTGATCAGGCGATGGGGCGGATCCTGGCGCTTCGCCCGGTAGCCGGTGACGATGTCGTACTCGCTCGCATACTGCAGAAGGTGTTCCAGCTCCTGCAAATCAAACTGCCCATCGGAGTCGGTAAAGAAAATGTAATCATACTGCGCCGCGAGAATGCCGCTTTTGAGAGCCGCGCCATAACCGCGGTTGACCATGTGGTGGATGGCCCGCACCTCAGGAAACTGCTCGGCCAACTCGTCGCAGATCGGCGTGGTCGCGTCCCTGCTCCCGTCGTTGACGAGGATGATTTCCCAGGTTTGCGCCAGTTTCGGCAGGACCATTCTTGCTGCCTCCACGGTGCGTCTGATGTTCGCTTCTTCGTTAAATGCCGGAAAGATAACTGAAAGGCTAATGGGGGCGGGGAATTCCAGTTCCATGCAATCTCTCCGGCTCCCTTCCACGCTGGCAACGTCTCTCATTGGTGATTGTAAAATCGCGACTCCGACTTAGTGGCGAATTTCCAGTCTATGAACTTTCGTAATTTCTGTATACAGAATTCTTCTCTGCGGGGGGATTTTCCCGAGGAGAAACGGCATAGCCAAGCTGGCCGCGCGCGGGCTGATCGCCTAGCGAAAAACGCTACAAGCTCAGCACTTGAGATCACGCTCGCAAAAGGTTGAATCGAATCACAAGTCCAACCCAGCCGTATTTGCAAGTGCGATTCCCACGCTGTATCGCAGCCGCTCGCAACATCATCCGGAGAACCCAATCATGGCCGACATCACCGCACATCTCGAGGAATCGATCCACGCAGCCTGCGCCAACTTGCAGTCACTCCACGCGCTCGCCGCGTCAATGGGGCGCGCGGTCGACGCGATCGCCGATTGTCTCTGCGCCGGGAATAAATTGCTCGTCTGCGGCAACGGGGGGAGCGCGGCCGATGGAGCGGATTTCTCGGCTGAGTTTGGCTGCCGCTTTACGAGCGATCGACGCCCCTATCCGGCAGTCAATCTCGCCCAAGGCGGCAGCCTCATGAGCGCGATCGGCAACGACTACGGCTACGATGAAGTGTTCGCCCGGCAAGTCGCGGGTTTGGGACTGAGAGGCGACGTGCTCGTCGCGATCACCACCAGCGGTAACTCGAAAAATATTCTCCGGGCGCTGGAGGAAGGAAAGAGCCGTGGCCTGACGACGATCGCGTTACTCGGGCGCGATGGCGGAGTGGCCAAAGGCATGGCCGCGATCGAGTTGCTCGTGCGGAGCGATTCCACCGCGCGCATCCAGGAGGCGCACAAGTTCATGCTCCACGTCATCTGCGGCCTGGTCGATGCCCGCCTGCCGAAGAGTTGGTAAGGTTACCATTTCGTTAGGCACAATCGGCGGCGCAGGAATGCGCTCTCGTTAGGCGAGCAAGTCGCGAATCACCTGGTCGAGCCGATCGAAGTTGATCGGCTTGGTCAGGTGCTCGGAGAAACCGGCCGCGTGCGCCTTGCTGATGTCGTTTTCCATGCCGAACCCGCTTAAGGCGATACCGCGCAAGGTGCTCTTGCTCCGCAGCTCCTCCATCAGTTCGTAGCCGCTCCGATCTGGCAATCCGATGTCGCTGATGAGCAGATCGAATTTCTCGCGCTGCGCTTTTTCAATCGCCTGCCCGGCGCTGTGCGCGAGGGTGATCCGATAGCCGCGGCGCTCGAGCAGCATTTTCATCCCGATGCAGGTGTCATGATGATCGTCGACAACGAGAAGATGTCCTCTGCCTTCGGGCTTCCCCCGGCCGTCGTTAGGCGACGTCGCCGGCCGTATCGTTTCCTGCGCCGCGGGCGTGGGCACAGTGTTAAGAATCACGCTGAAGGTGGCGCCGCGGTTCAGTCCTTCGCTTTCCACCGAGATTGTGCCGCCATGGGCGCGCACCATCGCTTTGGAGATCGCCAATCCGAGACCTAGCCCGCCGAATTTTCTTGTGATCGCCGTTTGCCCCTGTTCGAAGGCATTGAAAATCTTGCCGATCTTTCCTCGCTCGATCCCAATCCCGCTGTCGATCGTGCGAATCGCGATTCGATGATCGGCCAGATTTTCTGTTTCGACCGTGATCCTCCCGCCGCTCGGGGTGAATTTGACCGCGTTTTTAATCAGGTTCCAAAACACCTGCTGCAAACGCGCCGGGTCGCCATTGACGTAATCGCGTTCGGCGTTGAGCCGGAATTCGAAACTCAGATTTTTTTGCCGAATGTCTTCGCGGCAGATTTCATAGACGCGCCGCAGCGTCTCGTGCACCGAGGTGACTTCAAAGCTCAGCTGCAGCTTGCCCTTTGCAATGCGAGTGACATCGAGCAGGTCGTCGATGAGGCGCGCTTCAAGCTCGACGTTGCGCCGAATCACCTCGAGCGGCTGGCGCAAGTGAGAGTTATCCGGAGTGCGCGCCTCGAGCTCGCCGACCATCGCGATGACCGGCGACAGCGGGTTGCGCAATTCATGGGAGAGGAGGGCGAGAAATTGGTCCTTGGCCGCGTTTGCCGAGATCAATTCCTGACGCAGTCGCACATCACGGGTCTTGTCTTCGACGAGGAAAAGGACGCCCTGCACGGTTTGCTTCGAATCCTGCAGACGGAGGAGATTGACGTTGATGAAGTTCGTTAGGCCATTGCCGTCAGCGATCGGTTGCTCAACCAGTTGAAAAGGCGTGCCGAAGCCCAGCACTTTATCGAGCGCTTCCTGCGGCGCGATCTTCACTTCTTCGTAGGTTGCGGCGCTCATCTCTTTGTCCGGCGGGAGGCGCCCGACCCGCCGCGCCATTTGCCCGAAAGCTTCGTTCGCCTGGAGAAAACGCCGCGTTTCGGGATCGATCAGCGCGATCCCGATCGGCATGTTGGCCAGAATCTTGTCGTTGAAAATGACTTCGCGCTCGATGCGCCCGGCCGCTTCCTGCTGCCGCCGGTAATATTTCCCAGCCAGCCAGGCCATCACGCCCGTGCCGACAATCAGCCAGCTGGCAAGGAAGGTCATTTTTTCGAGCAGATCGTGCACTGGCCGGTAGGCCACCGCGGTTGGCTGCTTCACGATCGTTCGCCAGCCGGTTGGTTCGACCGGTGCGGAGGAACTCGACTCGATTGGGGCCGAGGAGTAAATGAAGCCGCTCTCTTCGATGTGACCGCTTTTGTCGGCCCGGATTTTCTCGATCAAATCGTTAGGCGGAGAAGAGCTGGCGCCAAGGTTTGGATCGAAATTCCTGCCGAAAAGCGCGGTGCCGTTCTGATCGACCAACTGACATTCCGCCTGGTCGGCGAAATTGATCGTGGAAAGCCGGCGTCCGATCCGTTCGACCAAAACCGACACACCGATGAACCCGATCGGCCGTCCATCTGGCCCGTGCACCGCGCTCACCAGATCGGTTGCGAGTCTTCCATCGGACGAGCGCCGATGGACCGGCGAGACATAGAAGTACTTCGCCTTGCGCGCGCCCTCCAGCCAACTCGTCGAAATCTCGTTCTCGAGCAGCTTTCCCGGTTGATCCGGTAGAGAAGCGAGCAGGCGACCATCCGCAGTCGTGATGAACATCCCGTCGATGCGAGGGTGGGCAAAATAAGTGTCCTGCAACCACTCCTTGGCCGCGAGATCGGGAAACTGTGCGGTGAAAATGCGTTTCACCGGCGGATAGCTCTCGTAGTAGTAAACAATCTCGCCGCTCCGGCCGAGATCGTCACCCACCAGATGGGCGATCAGTTGCACGAAAGTATGTCGGTCGCGCAGGATTCTCGACTCCAGCGTCCGGCTCAGGATCGTGTAGGAAACCAGCAGCATGAACACCACCGGCACCCAGCCGGCGATCAGGATGCTGAGAACGACATTGAGCCGGTGAAATCGTTTGCGCGGGCGGTTTCGCAGTTTGTCAAGCTCCTGCACCATGTCATCCAATGCCCGGGTCATTCTTCGGCTGCTTCGCCTGGGACGCAACTAACGCGTGGCGCCTGGCGGTAAGCGCCTTGAAAAAATAGAAGCTCCCGCCGTGCCACCTTGCCGGAGTGCCCCTCCCACGATGGCGGCTGGTCTTCATGCTCTCAATTCGGCGGCGCACTCCTGGCCGCTCGCCTCTGCCGCCAACCAGAATTTGATTTGACGCCAGACGCGGACACGGCATCATGTCGCCGCTGTGCTTCTCGACCAACGGCAGCGCCTAGTATTGTCACGGGAGGACGCGCTGTGGATGTAATCTGGACGTGCTCTTATCTCGCCGTCTTGTTCGGTCTCTCCGCCTACGGACTGCATCGATATTTTCTTGTTTATCTCTTTCTCAAGAACCGCAAACGCGTTCCGCAACCACTCGCGCGTTTCGAGAAGTTGCCGGTAGTGACCGTGCAGTTGCCCATCTTTAACGAGATCTATGTCGTCGGCCGGCTCCTGAAAGCGGTCAGCGAGCTCGATTATCCGAAAGAATGTTTGCATATCCAGGTGCTTGACGATTCGACCGACGAGACGCGCGAGATCACCCGCTCGTGCGTCGATCGGCTTCGGGAGCGCGGGCTGGACGTCGAGCTGATCCAGCGTAACGATCGCGTCGGCTACAAGGCTGGCGCGCTCGCCACCGGGCTCGCGACTGCGCGCGGAAAATTCGTCTGCATTCTCGACGCCGATTTTGTCCCGCAGCCGAATTTGCTGAAGGCGACGGTGCACTTTTTCACCGATCCAAAAGTCGGCATGATCCAGACGCGCTGGGGCCATATCAACCGCAGTTATTCGCTGCTCACCCGGGTGCAGGCGATGCTGCTCGACGGCCACCTTCTCATCGAACAAGTCGCGCGCAGCCGGAGCGGACGCTTTTTCAACTTCAACGGCACCGCCGGTCTGTGGCGCAAATCCTGCATCGAGCAATCGGGTGGCTGGCAACATGACACCCTCACTGAAGACCTCGACCTCAGCTACCGCGCGCAGCTTGCCGGGTGGAAATTTGTTTTCCTCAAGGATGTGGTCACGCCGGCGGAACTCCCGGTCGATATGAATGGCTTCAAATCGCAACAGCATCGCTGGACCAAAGGCTCGATCCAGACCTGCAAGAAATTGCTCCCGCGAATTTGGCGAAGCGAGTTGCCATTGCCGATCAAGATCGAGGCGACCGCGCATCTCACTTCCAATTTTTGCTTTCTTCTCCTCGCCTTTCTTTGCGTGTTGCTCCATCCTTCGGCCGGTGGGCCGGGTTCCACCTGGCTGCGGATGTTCCTGCTCGATGTCCCCGTCTTCCTCGCCGCTTCCGTTTCGGTCGCGATCTTCTACATCTGTGTCCAACGCGAGCTGCATCCCGACAATTGGATGAAGGAGATCCTCTTGCTTCCGGCGCTTCTCGCACTCGGTGTTGGGCTCTCGATCAACAACTCCCGCGCAGTTGTCGAAGCGATTTTCAATCATCGCTCCGAATTCCAGCGCACCCCGAAGTACGGGATCGAAAACCGAAGGCAGCGCTGGCGTTCCTGTCGTTACATGCCGCTCAAATCGCTCCTCGCCCTCGTCGAAGTCGGCTTCGCGATTTACTTCAGTTATTTTTTCTGGGAGGCGATCCGCCACGGCCAATACCTCACCGTTCCCTTCCTTGCCATCATTGACTGCGGGTTTCTTTACGTCGCTTTCTGCTCGCTTTCGCAATGGCTGCCGCGCGTCCATCAATTCGCGCCTCGACAAATTGCTTTTCCTGCGTGACATGTTGCGGCGTTTTTTAGTATTGAAGTCGCCAATGCTTTTCCGGATCAGCTTTTTCGGCGTTGCCCTCCTGGTTTTTTCACCCTTCCACCTTCTCGCCGGTCCAGACGCACCAATTCCGCCGCGCGTCATCATCAGCGTGCGCGATCAAAAACTGATGGTCATCGAGGATGGCAAGCGCGCTGCCGTCTTTCCTGTCTCGACTTCCAAATTCGGAATCGGCGATCGCTGCGGCAGCATGGCCACACCCCTTGGCTGGTTGCAGGTGGCGCAAAAAATCGGCGACCACGCGCCGACCGGCGCGGTCTTCCACAATCGTCGTTTTACCGGTGAAATTCTGACGCCGAACGCGCCTGGTCGCGATCCGATCGTGACGCGCATCATCTGGTTGCGGGGCCTCGAAAGATCGAACGCGCACGCCTACGAGCGCGGCATCTACATCCATGGCACGCCGCAGGAGAAATTCATTGGGCGCCCCGCGAGCTACGGCTGCGTCCGAATGTCATCGAAGGATGTACAGGAGGTTTACGCGGAGATCCAAATCGGGGCGCTGGTCAAGATCATTCCCGATTCGCTCCCCAAGCTGCCGAAGTTCAAGGGCAATCCCAGCAGCGCAATTTTTGCCGCCAATGCGCCTAACGGAAACGCTGCGCCATCGGTCGCAAAATCCGGCAAGCCGGAAAAAGCGACCTCATCTCGCAAGCGCGTTTCGATCGCGACCCGCCTCTCTGGTCGCGGCGCCTAACGACTCTCGGGTGAAGCGGCAAAGATTTTGACCGCGCCCTGCGCGTTTCTATAGTGAAATTCTCGCCGCATTAGGCGCGCGAGCATTTCACCATGGCCTTATCGATACCGCCGCCTGACGAATTTAACACGCTGCAGAAATTCGATGCCTGCGGCAAAGCCGAAGCGTTCCTTCATTCCCTCCCCGCATTGGAGGAAAAGGGCATCGGCCCGATCTCGCGTTTGCCGGTCAGCATCCGCATCGTCCTCGAGTCAGTCCTGCGAAACTGCGACGGCAAGAAAGTAAGACGCAAGGACGTCGAGACGCTCGCAAACTGGAACGCCAAATCGCCTGCCAACGAAGAAATTCCGTTCGTCGTCGCGCGCATCGTGCTCCAGGATTTCACCGGTGTCCCACTCGTTGTCGATCTCGCCGCGATGCGCAGCGCCGTGCAACGCCTCGGGGGCGATCCGCGCCTCATCGAGCCGCTCGTCTCGGTCGATCTCGTCGTCGATCATTCCGTCCAGGTCGACTTCGCCGGCTCCGCATTCGCCCTCCGGCTTAATATGGACATGGAATTCAAACGAAACCGCGAGCGTTACGAATTCCTCAAATGGGGCCAGCAAGCCTTCAAGACATTCGGCCTCGTTCCACCGGGCATCGGCATCGTTCACCAGGTCAATCTCGAGTATCTCGCGAAAGGCGTTCTCAGCTCTCAACTTTCAACCGACAACTCTCAGCTCTTCTACCCGGACACCCTCGTCGGCACCGATTCGCACACCACCATGATCAATGGGCTCGGCGTCGTCGGCTGGGGCGTCGGGGGGATCGAAGCCGAAGCTGGCATGCTCGGCCAGCCGGTCTACTTCCTCACACCGGAAGTGGTCGGCGTGCATGTGACCGGCGCGCTCCGCGAAGGGGTGACCGCGACCGATCTCGCGCTTCACATTACCGAGATGCTGCGCGCGCAAAAAGTCGTCGGCAAATTCGTCGAGTTTTACGGCGAAGGGGCCGCCTCGCTCCCGCTCCCGGATCGCGCCACAATCGGCAACATGTCGCCCGAGTACGGAGCGACCATGGGTTATTTCCCGGTTGATCGCGAATCGGTCAATTACCTCCGCGCCACCGGTCGCAGTGACGAGCAATGCGCCGCCTTCGAAAGCTATTTCCGCGCGCAAAAAATGTTTGGGATGCCGAAGAAAGGCGAGATCGATTACAGCGTCGATCTCGAACTCGACCTGGCTGACGTACAGCCGAGTGTCGCCGGCCCCAAGCGCCCGCAGGACCGGATCAACCTGCCCGATCTGGGAAAGACATTCCGCTCGCTCTTGAGCAAGCCGTTGCCTGAGGGCGGCTACGGCAAATCGCCTAACGAACTCGAGCAAAGGCATCTCGTTCAACTCAACGGCTCCGCACCGAAAACCGAAAACATGGTTTCGAGCGACCGCCCCGATCAGGGGATTGAGCCGGGCGATCCGCGCAACAAAGTCGAGATGGTGGCGAATCGGCCGACCCCGGATCGGGGCGATCAAATCGAATCCGAGGACGAGCAGGTCTTTCAGCGCGGCCAGAGCGAGATCGGACACGGCAGCGTCCTCATCGCCGCCATCACCAGTTGCACAAACACGAGCAACCCGAGCGTCATGCTCGCCGCCGGCCTGCTCGCGAAGAAAGCGGTGGAACGCGGCCTAACGATCGATCCCGCGGTCAAAACTTCGCTCGCCCCCGGCTCGCGTGTCGTCTCCGATTATCTCCAGACGAGCGGCCTGCAAAAATATCTCGACCAGCTCGGGTTTAATATCGTCGGCTACGGTTGCACCACCTGCATCGGCAACTCCGGGCCGCTTCACCCAAAGATCGAAAGAGCGATCGCCGATTACGATCTCGTTGCCGCCTCTGTTCTTTCCGGCAACCGCAACTTCGAGGCGCGCGTGCACCAAAACATCAAGGCCAACTTCCTCATGTCGCCCCCGCTCGTCGTCGCCTTCGCGATTGCCGGCCGGGTCGATCTCGACCTTGCAAAAGAGCCGCTCGGGAAAGACAAGGAGGGTCGTGATGTTTACCTGAAGGATCTCTGGCCCTCGTTAGGCGAAATCCGCCAGATCATGCAATCCGCCCTTAAGCCCGAAGTCTTCCGCAAACTCTATCGCGATTTCGCTGATCAAAATCCGAAATGGAACGAAATCTCCTCCAGCACCGGTGACGTTTATCAATGGGACGAAGCGAGCGATTACATTCACGACCCGCCTTTCTTCGCCGATTTCTCGATGGAACCGGGCCGCATCGAAAACATTCGCGATGCGCGCCCGTTAGGCATTTTTGGTGACTCGGTTACGACCGATCACATTTCGCCGGCGGGTGCGATCAAGGCCAGTTCGCCGGCCGGCCAGTACCTGATCTCGCGTGGGATCAAGGCACAGGATTTCAACAGCTACGGCAGCCGCCGCGGCAACGATCTCGTCATGACCCGCGGCACCTTCGCCAATGTTCGAATCAAAAATCTGATGGTTCCCGGCGTGGAAGGCGGCGTCACGGTTCACCAGCCCGATGGTGAACAGATGTCGATCTTCGACGCTGCGATGAAGTACGCGGAAACCAAGACCCCGCTCATCATCCTCGCCGGGACGGAATACGGCACTGGCTCGAGCCGCGATTGGGCGGCGAAAGGAACGCGATTGTTAGGGGTGAAAGCCGTCGTGGCGGCGAGCTTCGAGCGCATCCATCGCTCCAACCTTGTTGGAATGGGCGTGCTCCCGTTGCAGTTCCTCGAGGGCACGAACGCGCAGTCGTTAGGCTTGGACGGCTCCGAGACCTACAGCATCACCGGTTTATCCGATTCGATTCAGCCGGGGCAGAAGCTCAGCCTCGAGATCAGGCGCGCCAATGGCGAAACGCAGACCGTGCCGGTGAAGCTGCGCATCGATACCCCGATCGAGATCGATTACTACCGCCACGGCGGAATTCTCCAGTTCGTCCTCCGCGAATTGCTCAGGCGGACTGCGTAGTCGTTAGGCCCTAACGAGCGGGCAATTCCGCCTTCTCCGCGTAGGGGCCGCGCCGCAGCAACTCATCGATCCCGCCCTGGTCGCGCATCAGCGCTTTCATGCTCCAATGAATCTGCCCCGGTGAAGAGGTGCCGCGCCGGGTCAGCTCAATTTGCTTCACAATCTCGCGCGCCGGGCGCTTCGAGCCGATCCGCTCTGTCGCGATCCCGGGCCAGATCGGCTTGCCGTGGCTCTGCGCGCGCCACCAGTCGAGCAGCACAGGAAAACTTTGCTCCGACGGTTCGATACTCCAGTAAAGCTGCGGTGCGAGATAATCGACCCAGCCTTGCGCGAGCCATTTGCGCGAGTCGGCGAAAAGCTGCCCGTAGGAATCAACTCCCGCCCGGATCGTCGACGGCACGCCCGGTCGCCAGATACCGAACGGGCTGATGCCGACCCGGGCGCGCGGCTTCAGGGCTTTGACCGTGTCGTAAAGCGTGTGAACGAAATCGTTGATGTTCTGGCGCCGCCACTCGGCACGACTCAAACCGCTGCTGCGCCCGAATCGCTGCCAGGTTGACTCGTCCGGGAAAGTCGACTCTCCCGCCCGAAGCGGATAGGGATAAAAATAATCATCGAGATGCAGCCCATCGACATTGTAGCGCCCGACGAGATCGCTGATCACATCGATCACATATTGGCGAGCGTCAGGATCTCCCGGGTCAATCCAAAGCTGTTTTCCGAAACGTCGCACCCATTCGGGATGTTTTTTCGCGACGTGATTTTCCGGCAGGCGCTGCGTTGTACTGATCGCGGCACGAAACGGATTGACCCAGGCATGCAGCTCAAGCCCGCGCGCATGCGCCTCGCCGATCGCGAACGCGAGGGGATCGTAGCCGGGCGAGACACCCGTTTCGCCACTGAGAAACTGCGACCACGGCTCCAATCGCGAAGCATAAAGCGCATCGCTCGCCGGCCGGACCTGAAGAAGGATGGCGTTGAGGTGCAACTCCGCGGCGCGATCGAGCAGGGCCCGCAACTGCGCCTGTTGCATCGCCGGCGGCAGGCCCGGCCGCGAGGGCCAATCGAGGTTGAACACCGTCGCCACCCAGGCGCCGCGAAATTCTCGTTCCGCGCCCGCCGCCGAAAGAACGAACATGCCTAACGAGAGAAGGGAAAAGCCTAACGACGGCAACCGGCGCACCCGCTATTCTAACGCAGAGGCGACCGCCGCGGGAAAAATTTCGCCGACTTCGCCCTCCATCCGGAGCGACACTGCCGCCTCGCCATCGTGCTCGGTCGAGCCGCGGTTGATGATCACATAAGGCAGGCCGCGCCGGGCCGCGAGTAATGGAAACGACGCCGCCGGATAGACCGACAAGGTCGAGCCAAGCGCGACCACGAGGTCGGCGCCCATCGCGGCGCGTTCTGCGCGGGCGAGATCGTCAGGCTGCAGACTTTGACCGAAGCTGATCGTCGCCGGCTTGAGAAAACCGCCGCACTGACAAAGCGGCGCCGTCCGGTTACGCCGAAAAAATTCGAAGTGCGGCGCGGGATCGCCACGCCATTTGCAGCTCTGGCATTCAACGAGCGAATTCGTCCCGTGCAATTCGACCAGCCTTTCCGCGCTTGTGCCGGCGACGGTATGCAGGCCATCGATGTTTTGCGTCACGACCATCCCGAGCTTGCCCGCTTTTTCCAGCCGGACGGCGGCGTGGTGGACGTCGTTAGGCCGGGCGTTCCGAAAGCCGTCCCAGCCTTCCAGCTTGTAATCCCAATGCTCAATGCGCGCCGCCTCCGAGCTCATGAAGTCGTGGTAGTAAACCGGCCGCCGCCGTCTCCACACTCCCTCCGGGCCGCGGAAATCGGGAATCCCGCTCCCGGTTGAAATCCCCGCGCCGGTGAAAATCAGCGCCCGCTGCGCCACGCGCAGATAATCAGCCAGTTCGCGCATCCTGCTCACCCTTGTGGTACGCAGTGCGGTTTGGCAACCGCTGAAGCGACAGTCGGCTGTTGAATCGTTAGGCCAAACTGCGGGGCGGCATCGCGGACCGCCTCCCACTCGCCAGGATGGAGGAGATTTGCGCGATCAATTCATTGGGCCGATACGGCCGCCGCAGAAAACCCGCGAGCCCGTTCTTCATCATCCGATCAAGCCGATGCCGCTCGATGAAACCGGTGTTGAGAAGAACAAGGATCTTCGGCTGGACGGCGCGCAGACGCGTGAAGGTTTCCTCACCATCCATCTCCGGCAGGTTGAAATCCAGCAGAGCGAGATCGAATCCGCCCGGCTGTCGCTCGAGCAGCCGGATCGCTTCAGCACCGGACGAAACGGTTGTGACGACAAAACCGGCGTCCGCCAGGGTGCGCTTTGAGAGTTCGAGTGCCATCGGTTCGTCGTCCACGACAAGAATGGAATGCGCGACTTTCAACCCGATGCGCGCCAGTTTGGCTACGGGCCCGCGCAGAGCCGGATGCAACAGGATCTTCTGCGCCGTGCCGCCAATCTCGCCCGCGAGGTGTTCAGTCACTTTCGCCGCCCGATCCACGCTCGCGCGCAGCAGCCGCAGACAATGCTCCGCAGCGGCTCCCGTTCGGCCACCGCTTTCAAGAATCGAAACGGCGCCAGTGATGATCTGTAAGAGGTTGTTCAGCTCGGTGGCCGCCGCTACCAGCGCTTTTTCACGTTCGAGACGGTTGTGATGGCTCATCGCAAATGCGTGCAGGACCTCCTCGCACGGCTTACAAAGAGTGCACGTCCCATGCCAGAAATCGGTTGCCTACGGTAGCTGGATCGGTTGCAAACCAGCGCCCGTAAGCTGCACGTTGAGCGCGCTGAGCGCCGGCGGAACTTCCTTCCATTTCTCCAGCGCCGTTTGCGTCTCGCG
>JAICXG010000115.1 GCA_025980625.1 Chthoniobacterales bacterium | reverse complement strand
GCACAAGTGCTCACGAACCAGTTCCTCCACGCGTAGAAGGAAAAGAAAATGACGACCAGCAGAAGTAGGGTGGTTCGGATCATTAGCTCGGCATCTTTAAGTCACCGGCTTGTCTGGAAATGGATCCAGCGTGTGAGTCACTGGGCTGCAACATTCGATCGTCATTGCCACTGTTGCGGCGCAGCATGGCCCGAATTTAGCCGTCGTGAGATGAATTGACGCCGCGGATTGCGCATTGCGGTGGAGACTTCCACTGCGCGATCCCGCGGAGGCAGCGAATCTCAAGCCTCGAGCAGGCACTGCACGATTCGCTCGGCGGTTTTGCCATCCCAGAGAGGTGGGACTTGGCTTTGCCGGCCCTTTTCTACCGCGCTCCTCAGATCGGAACGCAGGGTCTCGACCTGAGTCAGGCGGTTACTGCCGACGTGGATAGTGATGGGACGTTCGGTGTTCGGACGGAGGGTAAGACACGGTGTCCCGAAGTAGGTACTCTCTTCCTGCAAGCCGCCGGAGTCGGTCAGGACACAACACGCGTGCTTGGTCAGAGACAAGGAATCGTTATAACCAATCGGGTCGAGCAGGCGCACGTGATTGTGCTCGCGAAAAGCAAGGTCGAACTCCTTCATTCGTTGGCAAGTCCGGGGATGAATCGGGAACACGACCGGGAACTGCTCCGAGATCGCGCCAAGCTCATCGATGATCGCTTCAAGCGACTCACGTCGGTCGACGTTAGATGGACGGTGAAGGGTGACGTAGATGAAGCCGTTGTCTTCGAGCTGAAGCTCTTCCAGGACTCTGCCGTTGCGGCCGTTGCTAAGATGACTCACAACCGAGTCGATCATAATGTTGCCTACGAGCCGGATCTTTTTCTCGGGAATGCCTTCTCTTTTCAGGTTCTCGTTCGCGTCTTCTGAAGGAGTAAGAAGAAGATCGGCAAGAGCATCGGTAACCACCCGGTTTATCTCTTCGGGCATGGTGCGGTCGTAACTACGCAGGCCCGCCTCCACGTGAGCTACCCGGATACCCATTTTAGCTGCTACCAAAGTGCAGGCGAGAGTGGAGTTAACGTCACCAACAACTACGACCCAGTCCGGTTTCCATTCTTCTAAAATCGGCTCGAACGCAGTCATGATGCCGGCGGTTTGTCTGGCGTGGGAAGCCGAGCCGACATTCAGAGATACCGTCGGCGCCGGGATACCGAGCTCGGTAAAGAAGACATCCGACATGAGGGGGTCGTAATGCTGCCCCGTGTGAATGAGCTGCCAGTCAATCCTTCTCCCCTGCCCTTGCGCGTTGCAGGCTTCAAACGCCTTGATCAGCGGCGCGATCTTCATGAAGTTCGGCCGCGCCCCGGCGACTACCGCGATCTTAATCGTGTCCATCGTCACAAACCGTTTCGCGCATATCGGCGGGCGAACTCAGCGATCTCTTCGATGCTATCGACAATCTCGTGCAGGGTGCGGCGCGAGGTCGCTTCTGTGATCGGGAAATGCGGCCGCTTTTCCAGAGTTATCTTGGTTTCGACCTCATCGACTGACTTGATCATTATCAGCCGACCTTCAGCACTGAGCTTCTTATCCACCGCTCCCAAGTGGCCGCGAAAGATACTGTAAACCGGGACACCGAGGGCCGCGGCTTCGCGATTCATTGTCCCGCCGCCGCTCACGACCAGGTCGGAATGCCAGAGCAAATTCAAACCATCGACCGCGCCGTTCGGAATTCTGATTGTTCCCCGACTAAACCACTCCGGCCATTGTTTCTGGATCGAATCCGCCTGCTTTGTGTTGCGCGGCAACAGAATGACTTTGGTTCCTTCGCTCTGGCAGGCCCGCTCCATGAAAGCCTCAAAGAGATCGTCGCTTTGCGGATTGTGATAGTGCGCCTCGGTTGCAGGAGGACGCACAGTTACAATCAAATCCGACTCATCCAGGCCAAGTTCATCCAAGAGGCTGCGATCGGGCTCGAGCTTCCAGGCATAAACATCCTCCTTGATGCCCTCGTATTTGCGAACGTTTCCGTTCCGGCAAGGGAGCATATAATCCGGGATGATCGAGGGAGCCATTACCCACGAAGGACGCATCGTGAGAGGGAAACGACAATATTCATAATCTTCGATGAGCAAGCTTGGAATGCCGAACCAATTGCCAAGAAGGATCTGCGAGCGCGAACCGTGTGAGACCCCGAGAAGCGGTTTTTCGCGCATAACTGTCGGTGCCAGGAGGAGCGCGCGCTGCATAAGTCCGGTAATCTTGCGGACGGGATTCTTGCCGTGATGACGCCCAATCCGGATGTAGGTCAGGCCTTTGCGGTCGGCGAGTTCGCAGACTTGAAATGCATCGCGAGCGGTAATGAGAACGGGAAAGCGGCGGGCCTGTAACTCATCGATGATTGGTTCAAAGAACGGGACATGCGGCGTATTATCGAGGTCGATCCAGATCTTTTCCTTTCGCTCGCGCTGAAAATGCGGCTTTTGTGAAGCATGCCCATTGCTCTGGTTCAATCCACGCGCTTGTTTTATCCAAGAAGCCACCTCTCTTGGTAAAGCATGCCAATACTGACCTTCGTATCTCGACCTGATATATTCGAGTAGCTCGAGATAAAATTCGGCTGGGTACTGATCACGGGAGAGATAGCTCTGGCCGATCGACATGTAGTCGGGGTGGGTGTCGAGCAGCACCATCCCCCCATGAACCGCAATCCAGTCCAGTTTCTTCTTCCACACGTCGATCGAGTTTTCGCCGAGGAGAAGAAAGAGTGTCGAATCCTGCGGCAAGGTATAGGGAAGCTCAACGTAGCCCGCGGAGGCGCCATTGACCGCGGACTCCTGTGTCGCGGCCGGCCGCTGCACCCAGAAAGGAAAGATCGTGTGTCTTCCTTCCGGCTGCGGTTCGAAGGGATCGGTATCGAAGGTCGACGCGTCATATTCCAATTCCAGCTCATGTAACCAGTCTAGGTTGTGGAGCATGAAACCGGAACGGAACCCGACAGCGGACCAATCTCTGAGGTAGTGATTAATGCGTCGGGCATTCTCCTTAAATTCAGCGCGCGACCGGTAGAGACGGCCATTATGCCTCAGGTCGTGGACACCTACTTCGAAACCGTTCGCCTGAAGTTCCTGGCGCAACTGGCGCGGCGTGTAGTAACTCCCCTCAGGAATGAAGTTGAATGACGAGCGAAAGCCCAGGTCTCTCTCGCGCTGCATTAGCTCGCTCGCCTTCTTGACTCCACTGGCGGACTCAACGTCGTGAGTCAGAACGACTGCAAACTGTTTTCCTGCCGGCCACTGCGTCCATCCTGGTGGAGGAACTTCTGACCCGGGTAAAACAGGCCAGATGTTCCTTACCTGCGGCCGGCGGCGAGCGGCCAAGGTACGGCGCAGCGCCATTCGGATCCTTTGGGGAACATAGGGCTTGGCGCCGTAGTATATTCGATTGCGCAGCATGAGTGGGAAAGGTTCGGAGGACGGTGCCCCGGCTTTCGGGGCTAGTGGTCAAATTCGCCGTCGAGCAGTCGCGGGAGATAGGTTCGCGCTTTGTTGAAAATAACCGAGACGTTACTCCTTTCGGCGATCAGCTTATGATAGCCGCGACTGATGACAGCGCGATGCGTCTTCTCCGCTTCCACGATGAGCAAAAGCTTGTCCATGAAAGGAGCCATGCCCCAGGTAGGACTAGTCTGGTCGAGGTGAGGCATGTCAAAGATGATGTAATCAAAATCGCTCGCTTTCAGGTTCGGGATAAGATCAAAGAATTTCTTCAAGCCGAGCTGGGCCGGTCCGGCCGTTGGGGTGGAAGCTTTGGCAAGGTAAAGATTTTCGACTGCTGGGTCGATCGTCTTGCTGCCGGTCAGTGCCGCTTTCAATGAATAGGCCGGTCGGCCTTTGAAGAAGGGATGAACATCCTCGGGTCCCAGATTGACATCGACGAGAAGGACCTTGCCTTCGCCTGTCTCAGACAAAGCCGCCGCCAAACCTGCGGCGAGAGTCGAGGTGCCGGCCCCCTTTGAAAAACTGGTAACTCCGACAAGCTTCGGCTTGTGCGTGAGTTGGTTGAGCTCAAAATAAAGGCCGATACGGTCCCGGATCGACTCACAAAAGGGTCGGATGAAGTGATCAGGTTCCCAGGGAGCAATCCCGGTTTTGCCATTCTTCCTTTCCGGGCCACTGGCGCCCGGTGGGGAATAAGGCGTGATCGCCGTCTCTTTTGCATTGCGAAAGGGTATGGAAAGTAACAGTGAGGTTTGTAACTCCTGTTCCATCTCCACAGGTCGTTTCAGGCTGCGATCGAGGAAAACGCCACGCGTCAAGGCGAGACCGATGCCAAGAACAAGGCCGCCGATGATAAATCCCACCGCGACCTTCGCGCGCGTGCCCACAACTTCCATCGGCGGCGAAGCCTTCTGCACGGCGCTGATGTTTGGAATCTTGGAGGGATCGAGCGCTTCATCGACGCGCGCCTTCTCCAGTGTTCCTTCGAAGTACTTATAGTTAGATTCTTCAACCTCTTTCTGGCGCTCGAGCTCGGAAATTTGCGGACCTAGCTGACCCAATTGCTTCATCCGATTCTCCACATCATCGAGCTGCTTCTTGAGGGCATCGGCTTTTGCCTGTGTCCCGGCAAGGCGCGCCCGCTCGGCAGCCAGATCAATGCCTCCCGGACTGCGGTCCGAAGCTGACGCGGGGAGACGAGAAGGCAGGTCGGGATGCTTGCTTTCCATCTGCTGCTTGTCTCGCTCGGCGTCATTCAACTCCGCCCGGTTGCGCTTCACTAAGTCATTCTCCGGAGTATAGCGGGCAACCAAACCACTTTCCGCCTTGCGCAACTGAGAAAGCCGGGCGACGAGCGCTTCGTACTTCTGCAGCTCAGCCTCACTGGCTGGCGCAGGAGTGGCAGAATCCTTGGGAGCGTTGGTTGAGCTTGTCGCCGGGGTTGTTTTTGGCGCTGACTTAGGTGTGCTGCGGCCGCCGGCCTGGGCTTGTTCAATTTCCTGGACGCGCGCTTCTTGCTCGGCTAGTTCGGCTTCTGCCGTGCGCAACTGATCGTGAGTCTTGGCCAGTTCCGCGCCTAGCTCTGTCTTGCTATCAGCCAGTGAGATAATGCCCAGTTTCGACTTCAGCGGCGTAAGAGCATCTTCGGTCTGGCCGAGCCGTGCCCGCACCCGGTCGATCTGTTGGGTGACAAAGTCGAAGGCACCGGCGGAACGATGCACTTCGAGGTGCTTGTTGAAGTATTGGCGAATGAGTTCGTCAAGCACGATGGTCGCCATCTGCGGGTCGCGGTCTTTGTATGAGACAAAGAGGATGTTACTTCCACGGCGAGAGGTCACATCGAGGCCACGAACGATGGACAGAGCCGCCAGTTCCTTGGTCGGAGGCTCCTTGCTCTTTGGGAGCAATCGCTTTGGCCCGACCGCCTCAGCCACCTGGACAGCCAGATCCCAACTCGTCAGAATCTCGACCTCCGAGGCAATAACTGTGTCCGAGTTTCGGTAAGATGTAACTGAATTGCTGTCGACGGAATCGACCGCGCTTCGCTCGACGACGTAACGAACGAGAAGTTTGGCCGAAGACTGATACTCCCGTGGATAAAAAAAGTAGAAGCCACCGGCCAGAATCACTCCCAGGGCGGTGCAGACTAAGACCAGCCATTTGTGTCGAAAGACAGCAAAAAAAAGATCTTTCAAGCTGAATGTGCTCCGGGTTGTTTGGGTCGGGTTGACCTGCCGCGAGACCGCCGTCGACCTCTGCACAGGACGGGCCAGGGCAGAGCCTGAAGGATGTGGTAGTGACTGTTGCATGTGTTTGACTCCTTTAGTCGAGGTGCGGGTAAATCATCGCCCCCGCCAGGCGATTCACGATCAGCGGCATCCGCCGAAACGCCAGATTATGTATCCCTCTCCCTGCTGGTCTCTCGAGCGACCACCCATGACGAGAAAAATCGAAGCGGCTGTACTGGAGAAGTTCCTCCCTGCTCCCCCAGCCGAGTTTAAAGCGCCTCAGTCCCCGATCACTTAGATCGGTCCGCCCGAAGTGCAGCGTTTGCGCGCCTTGCGAGGCGTAGAAACGAATCGCCTCCCATAGAAGGAGATTGTTCGCGCGCAGTTCCTGAAAGCGAGCGTCCGAGGCGGCAAACTTATAGAGAATTTTGTCGCGTGAAGTAAGAAAAATAGCGGCGGCAATTGTCCGCGATCCCTTTTGCGCCGCGAACATAGAGCCATTGCCAGGAAGAATAAATTCGCGATGGATGCAGTCAAAAAACTTCCAAGGCTGAGGAGGAAGACCGTGGCGTCGCCGCGTTCGACAATGCAAGTGGTAGAAGGTGAGAAGCGCCTCTCGAGAGGCAGTGTGCTTGACTGAAATGTCTAGCTTTTTCGCCTTGCGAATAGCGCGGCGAACACTCGGCTCGCACTGCGCAAAAAGTGCAATCTCACTCGATCTCAGATCCAGAACATGTGAATAGAAGGTAGCATTCGCGACCGATGCGCCGGGACTCGGAGATTGGTAAGAACCGTGTAAATGCAACGAGGACCAACCACGCGAGTGTCCCACTTCGAGGAGATATGAAATTGCTGCTTCAAGGGCCTGCTTTGAAGCGAAGAGCGGGGCGCAGAAATCGCTAAATGGGATGCTTACGCCTCTTTTCCCCGTCAGCCTGCTCGTTACCTCCATGACGGGTAACGCCGCCATCGGCAGACCCGCATCTAAAGCGGCGACGTAAAACGGTCTGTGACCATAGCTGTGTGAGAGGACTCGGGCCCAGGCTGCTCCGTGGAAAACATGACAGTCAGCGAAGCCAGCGGCAATCTCGTCCCATTGAGTGGGGGAGACGAGCGGATCGATAATTTGAACTTGCAACGTTTGACCGGAGCGCAGCGACGTCACGGCAGAATCACCCAGGATCGAGTCCCGCGGCGCGTACTCCACTGTATGACTCATGAAACCACAGTCGCGCTTAGTCGCGCACCTATCTGTTCGACGACATAGTTCACCTGGTCGTCGGTTATCTCGGCTGAGATAGGAAGAGAGATGAACTGCCGGGCGATTCGTTCCGAAACGGGAAAATCGCCCTCGCAATATTCGAGGCTGCGGTAGGCCTCCTGGAGGTGGATTGGACAGGGATAATGAATACCACATTCGATGCCGCTGCTCCTCAAGGAGGCGAGGAGGTCGTCTCGCTCCTGAACGCAAACGGCGTAGATGTGGTAAACGTGCCGTGCATATTCGGCTTGAAAGGGTGTCTCGACTTCGCCGAATGCGCGCAAGCCACGGTTGTAACGGGCCGCCCGCTCCCGCCGGATAGCGTTCCACTGCTCGAGGTAAGCGAGCTTAACGCTTAGCACCGCGGCTTGAATACCGTCCATCCGACAGTTCCAGCCGATCAACTGGTGATGATATTTCTGAGTCTGACCGTGATCACGTAACGTTCGTATCCGGGCATGGAATTCCGCATCGTTAGTCACAACTGCGCCTGCTTCCCCAAGTGCACCGAGATTCTTCCCAGGATAAAAGCTAAAGCACCCAGCCCGGCCGAACGACCCGGCTGGCCGGCCGCGGTAAAGCGCGCGATGGGCCTGGGCCGCGTCCTCGATCACTACTAAGTCGTGAGTGCGGGCAAAGACCAGGATTGGGTCCATGTCTGCCGGCTGACCAAACAGGTGGACCGGAATAATGGCGCGTGTTCTTGTGGTCAAGGCGCCAGCTAGCTGCGTCGGATCCATCGTGTAGGTCCGCCGATCGACATCCACGAACACCGGGGTTGCCCCCGCGTAAGTAATCGCCTCGGCTGTGGCCATGAAGGACATCGGAACGGTGATGACCTCGTCACCCTGGCCAATCCCGGCGGCCAGCAGACTTAGCCAGAGAGCTTCGGTGCCGCTGCCAAGGCCGACCGCGTAATTGGTTCCGCAGGCGCGGGCGAATTCCTTTTCAAACCGGTCGACAAAGACACCACCGGCAAAAGCCGCGGCCTCGATAACTTCCGCAATTGCTCGATCGATCTGGGGCCGCAAAGACCGGTGCTGAGCCTTTAAATCGATGAAGGGGACTTTCATTTGTCAGTAAGCTCTGCGGCGCGCCGGACAATCGCTGCCGGATTGCCGGCTACGATCGTCTGTGCAGGGATATCCTTGGTGACAACGCTGCCCGCACCAACCAGCGCTCCTTCACCGATCGTAACTCCGGAAAGAATCGTGGCCCCGGATCCGATCGTTGCACCTCTCCGCACCAGAGTTGATTCACAAGCCCAATCGGCGTCGGACTTGAGCCTTCCGTCACCGTTTGTGGCGCGCGGGAACCGATCATTGATGAAAGTGACACCGTGACCGATGAAAACCTCCGACTCAATAGTGACTCCCTCACAGATGAAGGTGTGACTGGAAATCTTGCAGCGGTCTCCGATCCGCGCGCCCTTTTGGACTTCAACGAAGGGGCCAATCCTGGTTTCATCTCCTATCTCGCAACCATAGAGGTTGACGAAATTTTGGATCTGCACATCGCGGCCCAGTTTTACGTCAGACGCGATGAGTCGGTAATTGGGTTTTGCTTCCACCGCTGTT
>JAICXG010000360.1 GCA_025980625.1 Chthoniobacterales bacterium | reverse complement strand
TCGTGCCGACGCCGAGCCCATGGCCGCCTAACGGCACCCAGCGCAGGATCACGAAAGCCTCGCTGAAAGGCTGCAGGATGCGCTCCACCAGGCTGCCCATGACCGAATTCTCGACTGCCGCTTCCGTGAAACGAGCCCAGAGAATGTCGAGACCTTCCTGGAAGATCGGCAAGTAACTGATCGCCCAAAGCAACACCACGACGACCAGGAGATGGCGCGCAAAGCGATTCACGAGGCTCGGCCGAACTAACAGAATGACGGCAAGGGAAATGACCACCACCAGCACCACCGCGAGCACGGTGGAACGGCTGCCGGAGACACCGAGCGCCAGGATCAAGGCCGCGCCAGACGCGTAAAGCAGCCACGGTTTGTAGGATAGTTTCGCCACGATCGCGTGGAGGAGAAAGGCCGCGCTCGCACTCGCGTAGTAGACCGTGCCGGAAACAAAAGAAAAGAATCCGGCAGGCCGCACCTTGCCTCCGCCGGCATTCATCTGCGTGCCTTCGCCACCGGCAGCGACGTTGAGAAACGACTCGGGACTGGCGGCAAACTGCACAGCCATGAGTAAGGCCATGGGGATCATTCCGATCATCATCCATCGGCCGATCCGCTTCACATCTTCCACATCAAAAACCGCGGGAATAATAAAGATGAGCGGCAAGTGCAGAAAGTCCGAGCGGACGCCGTAACCGGTTACGAGGATGACAGACTTGAGCGCAAAGTACGGCTGCATCACGATGATGCCGGTGATCCAGGAGAGAATCGCGAGGATTTCCACGGTGACGACCCAGGCGTTTTGCGGGAAGATACGGGCGCGAATCGCGAGGACGTAAATCGCAATCACCACCGGATCGCGCACGAGCAGAAGCGGACTCGATAGTTGCGGAACAATCCATTTTCGAAACGTGCCTTCGAAGACCAGCAGCCAGAGATAGAGCCAGATAAGCCGGCGGATATTGCCGATCGTTTTCGCGCGAGCGAAGGCAATCGGCGCCTTACCCGACCGTGAGGAAGGAATTAGCTGCTCGGCGACGGCTCTCATGCAGTCACTGGGTTACCGATCACTTCTCGTGCCAGCTTGACAAGCCGCTGGCGATAATTTTCCCACGTGAACGAGCGCGCCTTCTCCTGCGCCGCTTGTTGCATCGCACGCAGTCGCATCCGGTCACAGTGCAAAAGCACGAGCTTTTCCTCGATCGCAACTGCCGAGCGAATCGGCACCAGAAAGCCATCAACGCCGTCACTTACCAGATCCGGAGCGGCCGTGTGACGAGTGGCGATCACGACCAGACCCTGGCCCATCGCCTCGGCTAAGACGAGGCCGAAACCTTCATGGAGCGATGGCAGGACAAGGACATCATGCTGCCGCATCTCATGCAGCAGATCGGCGTGTGAAAGCGAAGCAATCCAGCGATGTCGCTCAAGTGCTGCCGCCCGCGGCACGGTAGGACTAACCCGGCGGCCAATCAGAGTGAGACTCACCTCTGGAGTGAGTCGGTCGGCGGCTTGGAGAAGATAGCCAAGACCCTTTGCCTGGGTAAGCGCCCCGACAAACAAAACCCGCAACTTACCCTCGGCGGATCGCCGCGCCGGCCCGACATCATCTATTGGCGTTCCGTAGGGGATGACATAAACCGGCGCCAACTTAGCTTTCGATGCCGTAAGGCTCTCCCGGGCAAAGCTGCTCGGAGTAATGATAACATCCGCCAGGGCTAACTCTTCATCCTTGCGCCTTAGCTTTTGCTCGCTGTCGCGCAGCGCGCCCAGCGTGGGGGCCCATTCCGGCGATAGCTCTGCTTCCTCAAGCTGATATTGCCGAACGATTCGCCAATGGACAATCGGATGTTCATACATGCACCTGATACCGCGCGCCCTGGCAGCGCGGAAGCTCGCCAGCGCGCCACCGTCGTAAGCATACACTGCCTTCGCTCTCCGGCTGTTTGCAATTCGCCGACTTACGCGGCGATCGAGTGTCAGATACACCGCGTCAATCGAAAACACGCCGTTTTCCTCACGGGTGAGAGAGTTCAATCCAAGTTGGGCGGCGAGTTGCCGGCCCATTTCACGAAAAGCATGAGTATGAATGAATGGTCTTACCTCATCGCGAAAAGAGCG
>JAICXG010000202.1 GCA_025980625.1 Chthoniobacterales bacterium | reverse complement strand
TCTCCTTCCGACGACCTCGAGTGAGGTCGCCCCTTCGTGATGAACGATTGTATTTTGCATAAGCGGGTGAGTTTAAACAGCTCACCCGCTCCTTACATGCCATCTAGACGCTGGAGCCGACGGCGAGCCGGTGTTATATCTATTTGTCTTATGACCTGCTTACCTTATCTTGCTGCCACGCCCGGTGCCGCTCGCCGTTGCTCATCTTGTTCTCGTTAGGCGTTAAGATTGGTTTCTCGAATACCGAATCATGGAACAGAATCGCCGACAGTTTTTAACCTGCGCCGCCGGTTTCATGCTTTCAGGTAGCTTGCTTTGTCGCCTTGGAATCAGTCAGGGAAAGAAGGGCACACGAGTCATTCTGCTGGGGACAAAAGGCGGGCCACGAGTCGGTGCAACCGGTCGCAGCAACCCTTCGACTCTTATTTTAAACAACGATGTACCGTACGTCATAGACTGCGGATACGGTACGTCCCGACAACTCTTGGCCGCTGGCGTGCCGTTAAACCGCCTGCGATACATCTTTATCACGCATCATCATTCCGACCATAATCTAGAGTACGGCACCTTGTTTTATAACGCCTGGGTCACGGGTCTGCCCACTCGAATTGATGCTTACGGCCCAGCGGGACTGGAGAAGATGACGCAGGATTTCTTCAGTTACATGAAACTCGACATTGACGTACGCATCGAAGACGAGGGCCGCCCAGACCCACGCAGGATGATTTTTGCTCACGACATTAATAAGCCTGGTATGGTCTTGCAGAACGAGGATGTGAAAGTCAGCGCCGTCTTGGTGCGTCACCCGTTGGTTAAGCAGGCTTATGCATATCGGTTCGACGCAAAGGATCGCTCGGTTGTTATTTCCGGCGACACGACTTACGCGCCGGAACTTGCCGACTTCGCCAAAGGTGCCGACGTGCTCATACATGAAGTCATCTATCCGCCGGCTATCGAAGCGCTGGTCAGGCGTTTGCCCAATGCGACCAGATTGCGAGAGCACCTGTTGGCGAGCCACACTGTGCCTGAAGACGTTGGCAAGATCGCCGCCCAAGCGGGAGTCAGGACGTTGGTGCTGACACACTTCGTTCCAGGCGACGACCCCTCGATCACTGACGAACAGTGGGCCGTAGGAGTGCGTAAACATTTCACCGGACGAATCATCGTAGGCAAAGATCTGATGGAGATTTAGATTGTTTCAACCACACCTAACCAGACGATGCAGCGAACCGCGAGATAGCGCGATATTCGTCCTTTGCGTGTTTGCCATTGACCGGCTGCGTGCTTTGAAGGTTGCACCGGTCCGCGACCGCTCATCTTTAGCTCGTTAGGTCTGATGGTGCATTCGGCTGTGATCGATCCGCTTCTCGCCTCCGCCATTCCTGTTCCGACGCTGCTCGACCGCATGTTTCCCGTTTCGCCTTCGGCGAGTCTCTTTCGTGCGTGCTTCTGTCCGGCTGCGTAGTCCGGACTTCGTTCCGGCGCTCCGCTTCGTATTCTTTTTGCGCAGCGCATTGCGAGTTTCTCCTCGCATTCTGAGGGGACTTCTGGTTCCATGCCTTGCGTGCAGCAATCCGCTCAGCTTTCGTGGATTTCCTTTTCTCCACGCTTTGCCGCAGTCAGACTTTTTCCCGCTGGTTTGTTGCTTGAGGCAGGGCTGAATCGCTAGTAGAAAGCGCGGACTTAGAAAAGCTTTGATGAATGTGGAAACGATCAATATCTGGGCACAGCTCATCGCGTCGATCGGCGTCATCGTCTCGCTCTTTTATGTAGCGGCGCAGGTCCGGCAAAACACGCGCTCTTCACGCGCGATTGTGGTCGACTCGCTTGCCAGATCGATGCATGACCTTGCCATTCAGATGGCGCAGAATGATCAGCTCTTAACGACTGCCACAATGTTAAAAGATTGGAACAGCGCGTCGGAGATGGAGAGAGCGCGGTATGCATCTTTTATGCTCGGTTATTTCAAGCTATTCGAGAATGGATGGTTCCAAATGCGTCAAGGGACGCTCGAACGCGAGCAATGGGAGGGATACGACGCATTTCTGCGCACGGTTTGGATGGTCCCAACAGTCAAGACATGGTGGTCTATGAGGCGGACGTTCTTCGCGCCCGGATTTCGGAATTACGTCGAGAGCCTTGAAGAAGCGCGCGGTATTCCTTCACTCGCTCAGCTTACGCGGACTGAAAAGTGATAGCAGGCAAGCAGCTAACCAGCGGAGGCGCCCTATGAAACTTGTCAATTACAGAGTTGAGTGAGTGTCTGCCGCTTTTTCTTTTCCCTGGGTATTCAATTGGTTCGCTGATTACGCAGGGTGCAGCTTCGGTTGACGTGATGGTTGGCTTTTTGACTCCAGAGTCATCCTGCGGAAGCGCAAAAAAGGATTTGGCCGCCCATGATGTTGTACCTGACTTCTTTCCGGGAAGCCGCCTTTTGGGCGGAACGCGCCCTATCTAAGCCATGATGCCGCCCTCCTGCATCGCCACCGCGACACCCGGCGCACTCACCGGCCGCGAGTTGAAAGCGGCGCCAAGGCGTCGCCTCCGTTCGGGCAAGCCCGGCCTCGCCGGGTTGCGAGCTGAGTTACGGGTGCTACCCGGCCATCGGCGATAAGGCAGGTCAGCGGGTTGCTCTGATTGACCATCTCGCGCCGCGCCCGCATAGTGACCCTCCAATGGCGATCGAGCTGACCCGCAACTTCTGCATCATTGCGCACATCGATCACGGCAAGACTACTTTGTCGGATCGTCTGCTCGAGAGCACAGGCACAATCCACGAGCGCGACAAGCAGGATCAGCTGCTCGATTCGATGGATCTGGAGCGCGAGCGCGGGATCACGATCAAAGCTCATCCGGTCGCGATGAAATACGAGGCGGAGGATGGGAAGACCTATCGTTTGAACCTGCTCGACACACCCGGCCACGTCGATTTTGCCTATGAAGTTTCGCGTTCGTTAGCCGCTTGCGAAGGCGCGCTCCTCATCGTCGATGCCGCGCAAGGGGTCGAAGCGCAAACCGTCGCGAACGTCCATCTCGCGCACAAACAAGGACTGGCGATCGTGCCCGTCATCAACAAGATCGATCTGCCGAACGCGGACATTCCCGCAGTGAAGCGTCAACTCGAGGATATCCTTGCCATTCCCGCCGAGGAAGCGATCGAGGCGAGCGCAAAGATGGGAATCGGAATCGGCCAGATTCTCGAAGCAATCGTTAGGCGCATCCCCGCGCCGGAGCCGCCGAAAGACGAGATTCTGCGCGCACTCGTCTTCGACTGCGTCTTTGACATTTATCGCGGCGTGGTCGCTTACGTCCGTGTCGTCTCCGGACAGTTGGAAGCGGGTCACCAGATCAAGCTGATGAGCGCTGACTCGCGTTACGAAGTGAAGGAAGTGGGCGTCTTTACCCCGAAGATGTTACCCCAGCCGGTCTTGCACGCGGGCGATGTTGGCTACGTGATCGCGAACATGAAGACGACCGCCGAGATCAAGATCGGCGACACCATCACCGATCTGCGCCATTCCGCCAGTAAGCCGCTGCCCGGCTTCCAGGAAATTCACCCGATGGTTTTCAGCGGTATTTACCCGATCAACACCGCCGATTTCGAGCACCTTAAAACTGCGATCGGCAAGTTACGCCTGAACGACTCCGCTTTTGTTTATCAGCCGGAAAGTTCAGTCGCGCTCGGCTTCGGATTTCGCTGCGGTTTTCTCGGCTTACTGCACATGGAGATCATCCAGGAACGCCTTCGGCGCGAGTACAACATGGATATCATTGCGACTTCGCCGAGCGTTATCTACGAAGTCCTCACTACGCGGGGCGAGACTGTGCTGGTCGATAATCCCGCGCATCTCCCCGACCCGAGCCTGATCGAGGAAATCCGCGAGCCGATGGTGAAAGCTTACGTCCTTTGCCCTAACGAAAACATCGGTGACATCCTCCAGCTCATTCTGGAAAAACGCGGCAGCCTCGATCATACCGAGTCACTCGATACGCGCCGGGTCATGTTGCATTGCGAGCTGCCGCTGAATGAGATCCTGGTGGATTTCAATGACAAGATTAAGTCGATCACGCGCGGCTATGGCTCGATGGATTACGAGCACACCGGCTATCGCGCGGCGAAGTTAGTGAAGCTCGATCTGCTCGTGAATGGCGAACCGGTCGATGCGTTCTCGATGATTGTGCATCGCGATCGCGCCGACGCGCGCGGGCGGCAGCTCGCCGCGAAACTGAAAGAAGTAATCCCGCGCCAACTCTATCAGGTTGTCATCCAGGCAGCGATCGGCGCGAAAATCATCGCGCGCGAAAGCGTCTCGGCGCTGCGCAAAAACGTGACCGCCAAATGCTACGGCGGCGACATCACCCGCAAACGCAAGTTGCTCGAGAAACAAAAAGAAGGCAAAAAGCGGATGAAGAGCATCGGCAAAATCAACATCCCACAGGAAGCGTTTATCGAGGTCTTGAAGTCCCAGTGACGAGACTGGGATGAATAAGCAACGCAGGAAAGCAGGATGACTGCACCCGCGTCTTCAGAATTTTTGCTGATACATTCTCCGCACTATGAGCCTCGCCGAAATCAAAACCGCGGTCGATCAACTCTCGCCCCAGGAATTGGTCGAGCTTGAGGCGTTCATTCGCGAACGCGACAACGCCGCATGGGACCGCCAAATCGACGAAGACTTTGCAGAAACGGGTCGATTGCGTCGCGTCCTCAACGAAGTTCGGGATGACACTCGCGCTGGACGGCTGCAAGAACTGCCGTGATCGGCAAGACGCACCGGCGCTTTTGGAAGGCGTTCGAGACACTTCCGCCGCAAATCCAGAATCTCGCTCGCGAGAAATATGCGCTCTGGAAACGCGATCCTCTTCATCCTTCCCTGCATTTCGAGGAACGACGCAAAGGAGTTTGCGTTGTGCGAATCGGAACAGGCTATCGCGCGCTCGGGTTACGCGAAGGTGACGCCATCATTTGGCGTCTGGATCGGAACGCACCAAGAATACAACCGCTTTCGCTTCTAGTTCGTCGCTGAGACATCGCGACTCCCGCTACCAAGATATAAGTTTAGTCAGAGGTTTGGTAGGCGAATGAGAAGCAATCGAAGAGCAAACCGGGCAAAGAAACATCGGCATTTGTCGCGCGAGCCGAGCGAGCATTCGGGCGTGTCGCG
>JAICXG010000010.1 GCA_025980625.1 Chthoniobacterales bacterium | reverse complement strand
GAGCACCCGTGTCGAGCCGAAGATTGCCGCAAGCTTAAGACAAAGCAGTGACACAAGTTGCCGCTGCTGGATGGCACGGGGTGACACAGCCCCAATGCTTGCTGGTTGACTAAGGCAGATTGTAAACCTCGACCAGGCCAACGCCGATACCTCCATTCGCGCCGCTCTCGATCGCGGTGTAGGGGCCCGGCGCGAGTGTCGCGAGGATGGCGGCTTCCGCGTCGTTGGCCGGCGCGAGACCAGTCGCTTCGAGGGCGAGCTGCTGGTCGCTTTTCCAGTTGTCGTTGCTCGCAATGAGGGTGCCGTTGCTGTCGTGCAATTCCAGCACCGGGTCCGCCAGCGGATCGGCGATGCCGAATGCGCCTAACGACGGCCCGAGGCCGCGGATGACAAAGTCACCGCTCCCGCCGGTGCTGCTCGCGGCGATGAAACCAGCGATCATGACGTTGCTCCCGAGATCGACAAAACCGCGCGTGCTGATGTTAGCCAAGTCGGCTCCCGAGCTGCCACCGAGATCATAGATTTCAATCAAACCGACTCCGGTGGTCGACTGTTTCCCGCGTTCGATCACCGTGTAGGCGCCGGCGTTGAGAGTCGCGATGAGCGCGGCTTCCGCATCGTTCGTGGGAGCAATCCCGGTCGCTTCAATCTCGCTCTTTTGATTGTTCTTCCAATTATCGTTGCTCGCAATGATGTCGTCGGTCGTGCCGCTGTGCAGTTCGATCAACGGGTCGGCGAGCGGATCAGCAATGCCGAATGCGCCTAACGATGGGCCGAGGCCGCGGATGAGCACGGTTTTGGTTCCGGCGCCGGTGATAATGAATCCGCCGTCGAGAATGTTATCGCCGGTGAGGACATTGAGCCGGGTGGAAATGTTTACCAGCGTTGGGCTGGTCTGGACGGCGATGAAAGCGGGCTGGAATCCGGTCGTAGCGAAGATGCTCTCGCCTCCATCGGTCGAAAATTTCTCGATCGTCGCGGTGAGGCTGTTGACGACGTAAAGGTTATCGGCGCGGTCGAAGGCGAGACCGACCGGGCCGCTCAGCCCGATGCTGCCGAGGGTGCCGAGATCGCTGCCGTTCGGTGAAAAAATCCTGATGCTGTCGGTCGCATTGCTTGCGACGAAGAGATTGCCTAACGAGTCAAAGGCCAGGCCTTTTGGATTCAGCAGAGCCGCACTCGTGAAGGAGGTGAGCGGCGCGCCGGCCGGGGTGAAGCGCGCGATCGAGTTGCCGTCGTGCGCGACGTAGAGATTGCCGGCGGTGTCGAAGGTTAATCCGGTGGGTTGAAGCACGATCGCAAACACACCGAGGTCGCTCCCATCGGGCGCGAACTCGCGCACCGTGTTGCCGGAAAAGTTCGCGACATAAAGATTGCCGCTGCGATCGAAGGCCAGCCCGAGGGGGAAATTCAATCCGACGCTCGCGAAGACGCCGAGGTCGCTGCCGCTGGCAGAGAACTTCTCGACCCTGTTCTCGTTTGTCGTCACATAAACATTGCCGGCGGCGTCGAGCGCGATGCCGTTTGGGCCGTTGACGAATGCGCTCGTGAACGGCGTGCCGTTCCCGTCCTTGTCGTATTCCGTAATCGAATTGCTGCCGAAGTTCGTCACAAAGATGTTCTGCGCGCGGATCGACGTGAGCGCGGGAAGCAGGAGCGCGACCATCGTGAGAGCAAGCTTGGTCTTCATCGGTGAAAGGCAGAGCGGTTGGCGGCAACTTAACAGCAGGACGTGCGCCTCGCTCCGTTGTTTCCTGGGCGCGACTGGCGCATATTGCCTCGAATGTCCTACCAGCTCGAGTCGAACTACAAGCCGCGCGGCGACCAGGCGCAGGCGATTGCCAAGTTGCTCAAATCCGTAGAAACCGGCAATCGCCATCAGACGCTGCTTGGCGTCACCGGCTCGGGCAAGACCTTCACGATCGCAAACGTCATTCGCGAACTGGACCGGCCGGCGTTGATCATTTCGCACAACAAGACCCTTGCGGCGCAGCTTTACTCGGAGTTCAAGCAGTTCTTCCCGCGCAACGCGGTCGAGTATTTCGTCAGCTATTTCGATTACTACCAGCCGGAAGCTTATATCCCACGATCTGACACTTACATTGAGAAGGACTCATCGGTTAACGAAGAGATCGAGCGGCTCCGGCTCTCCGCGACGAGCGCGCTTCTCTCGCGGCGGGACACGATCGTGGTCGCGAGTGTCTCCTGTATCTACGGCATCACTTCGCCGGAAGATTACGAGCGCATGCTGCTGACGGTGAAACGCGGGCAGCATATCTCGCGGGAAGCGGTCCTCGGCCGCCTCGTCGACATGCTTTACGAGCGCAACGATGTGAATTTCGTCCGGGGCAGGTTCCGCGTCCGCGGCGATGTCGTGGAGGTTTATCCCGCGACGGCCGATGAAGAAGCGGTTCGGCTGGAGTTCTTCGGCGACGAATTGGACGCGATCACGCGCTTCGACCCACTGACCGGGCACGCCTTTGAATCGTTAGGCGTGATGACTTTCTTTCCGGCCAAGCAATTCGTCACCCCGGCGGATAAACTGAATCGCGCCCTGACAACGATTCGCGCGGAGCTGGACGACCGGATCAAAGTGCTGGAAGGCCAGGGCAAACTGCTCGAGGCGCAGCGATTAAAAATGCGCACCGAGTACGACCTCGAGATGCTCCAGGAGATGGGTTTCTGTAACGGGATCGAGAATTACTCGCGCCATCTCTCCGGCCGGCTTCCGGGATCGCGGCCGTTCACCTTACTCGATTTTTTTCCGAAAGATTTCCTGCTCGTGGTCGATGAGTCACACGCCACGATTCCACAGATCGGCGGAATGTACGAAGGCGATAAGTCGCGTAAGACCGTCCTGGTCGAGTATGGCTTTCGGCTGCCGAGCGCGCTCGATAACCGGCCGTTGAATTTTGATGAATTCATGAAGTTGACCAACCAGGTCATCTACGTCAGCGCGACGCCGGCGGAGTTTGAGATACGGAATAGCATGGTTGGGAACAAAGGTTATATCCCGCACAAACGGGCGCGGATTGGGGAAGAAGAGTTAGTGCCATTTGTGGTAGCCGGAGGGACGAGCTCCCACTCCTCCGGGGACATGCAGAAGCACGTCCCTCCGCTCTCGCGGACCGATCAATCGCCGGAAGACTTTGACACCCACACGCCCGGAGCGCCGCTTGTAGTTGAGCAGATCATTCGGCCGACCGGGTTACTCGATCCCAAGATCACTCTTAAGCCGCTCAAGAATCAAATCGACGACACGATCGAGCTTTGCCGCCAACGGGTGGAACAACAGGAGCGCGTCCTGGTCACCACACTTACAAAAAGGACGGCGGAAGATCTGGCGGATTACCTGCGTGATGTTGGCTTGAAAGTGCGCTACCTGCACAGCGACATCGATACGATCGAGCGGGTCGAGATCCTGCGTGGATTGCGCGCGGCCGATTTCGACATCCTCGTCGGCATTAACCTCCTGCGCGAAGGGCTCGACCTGCCTGAGGTTTCGTTAGTCTGTATCCTTGATGCCGACAAGGAAGGTTTCCTCCGCAGCCAGACCTCACTCATTCAAACCGCCGGTCGGGCCGCGCGTCACATCAACGGCGAAGTGGTTCTTTTCGCCGATACCGTAACCCAGAGCATGCAGGCGCTGATGTCGATCTCCGATTATCGGCGGAGCAAGCAGATGGAGTACAACCAAAAGCACGGCATCACGCCGCAGACCGTGCGGCGCGCTGTCCAGGAGAGTCTGCATACGATTCTGCGCGGGCGGGAGATTGCCGCCTCAGTCATTCAGGAAAGCGGCGGTGACTTTAATCTCACTGAGTTACTGCGCGAGTTAGAGGAGGAGATGGAACATGCCTCAGCTAATCTCGAGTTTGAACGGGCCGCCTTGCTTCGCGATCAGATCATGGAAGTTAAGAGCGGCACAGGCCTGACCAGGATTGAGCCAAAGCGCCGCGCGGTAAAGTATTCCCGCAAATCCGGCCGCCGCCGTTCGCGAGTCTAACGTGCGAGCTGCCATTCCGCGGGAAAGTCAAACTGTTCTCCGCTGGCCAGACGAGAGATAGGCGTGCTACTCGCTATATGCTTGTCACCTGGAGATAGACGCTCTTGCTGAGGACGCTTCCCGCTGGATTGCTGACCTGGACGTCGAAAAGGGAGCGATTGTCCTTTTTTGTAGCGGGCGGAGTCACGTAGGAGCTCCCGGTTGCTCCATCGATGTTGACGCCATTCTTTCTCCATTGATAAGTCAGCGGAGGGCTCCCCGTCGCATAGACACTGAAGGTGGCGGTTTGCCCGACTGAGATTTTGGCACCCTTTGGCTGCTGAACAATGATGGGCGGGGCTGGCGTAGGCGTGGGTGTTGGACTCGGGTCAGGCGTGAGAGTGTAAGCGACCCGCGTGGTGCCGAACTCATCAACTGCCTGAAGCAGAAGCCGGTCGGGATCTTGCAGGACGCTGACCACGCCAAAGCCGCTGCAGGGATCCTGAAAATCACCTTCGCTCCAAACGCCATCCCCGGCGGTTGGACAGTCATAGGGCATGCGCCGCGAGTTAGGTTGGGCGACGCACATTTCAGGGAAGCCGGAAGAGGTTCCGTTATCGATCGCGCCGAGGTGCAGATCCCCGGAGATAAAGAGAACTCCTTTGATCTGGTTGGAGTTAATGAAGTTCTTGAGGTCATTCCATTCCGTCTGGTAACCTGCCCAGCCGTCCGGGAATTTCGTTTGCACATTGGTCACGACCGAGGTGAAGATCACCTTCCAGGTCGCGGTGGAAGCGAGCAGCCCGTCTTTCAACCATTGGAGCTGGCCGGTCGCGCCCAGATTGTTGCCATCAAGCATGCTCTTGTTGGCATCGTCGGGATCGTTCTCATTGTCACGTTGGCTTCGGCAATCGAGGACAAAGAAATCCACCTGAGCGTAGCTGAACTTTTGCCAGATGCCGGCCGGTGAGATCCCCGGCAAGGGGTAACTCGGCACGTATTCCTGGAAGACCTGCTGACTAAGATTCCAATTTTGATAGAAGCGGTTGATGTTATTTTCGCCCGCATCATGGTCATCCCACTGGTGAACAATGGCCGACTTCTGGAGTATGAGGGGAACAAAGCCACTCATAAAAGGGGTATTTGGGTCATAGAGCTGCTTAAACATCCCCCGTTTGTCATCCAGTGACCCGGGATTGCGATGATCGAAGTCACCGCCAATGAAAACAAAAGCGGGGCTGAAATTGGAAGCGAGCTGAAACGTCTGCACCTCCCGATCCATCTGGGAAACATTGATGAAGTCTGTGAGAACGACAAAGTTGAAGCTTCGCGCCGTGCCCGGCGGCGCAAAGGTAGCGAAGGAAGGATACGGCGGGAGTTGGTTTTGCAGCTCGCCATTAACCAACACACGCAGATAGTAGGTTGTCTCGGCTGATAACTCGCTCAGTGGGATGATGGTGGTGAAATCGCTGACGTCAGCTGTGGTGTGCTCGTCAGAGACCGAAAAGGTCGCAAAGCCCGGGTCGGTGCTGTATTGCAACGACACGGTTGCCGCCTGGTCGGTGCGGACGAAGACGTTGGCCTGGGTATCTGTAACTCCGCCGACTACCGGTCCGTGTGTCAGTACTTGCGCTTCCGCCCGGTCACTGCTGAAAAAGGAAAAGGTGAGCCCCAGAACAACCGTCGATATGCGCAGCCAGGCGGCTGGTCGTGTGGATGTTCCTGTTCCGAGGCGGAAGAATGAGAGAAGATGCATCATTATCCATCGTAGCAAAGCTTTCACCGGAAAGACAAGGTGAATTTCTTTTCCCTCCCGCATCGTCTCGCGGCGACGCGAAACACAGCTACATGCCGGAGCCCAGCCTTAATTGGTTTTCCTTCGGCGAAATTACGGCCAGAGCTCGTTCCGCAAGAGTTGGAAGCGGTTACGCCGTGCCAAGCTTCATTCCGATAAAGCCTTCCCGCTCGAGGTGGAGCACAATCTCCTGCGCTGCTTCTTCCGGCGTCAGTTCGGCCGTGTTGATCCGCACCTCTGCATCGATCGGCTCTTCGTAGGGATCGCTGATGCCAGTGAATTCCTTCAGGATCCCGGCACGCGCCTTGGCGTAAAGCCCCTTGCGGTCGCGCTGTTCGCATACTTCGACTGAGGTCGAGAGGTGCACGAGGATGAAACCGCCGACCGGTTCGATCATGGCGCGCACGTCCTTGCGCGTGGCATCGTAGGGCGCGATCGGCGCGCAGATCGCGATCCCGCCGTTCTTCGTAATCTCAGAGGCAACATAGCCGATGCGGCGAATGTTGATATCACGGTGTTCCTTTGAGAAACCGAGCTCGGAGGAGAGATGCTTACGCACCAGGTCGCCATCCAGTAGAGTCACTGGCCGGCCGCCGACCTCGAGAAACTTAGTCATGAGAACATTCGCGATGGTCGACTTACCCGCTCCAGAGAGACCGCTGAAGAAGACAGTGAGACCCTGCTTATGTCGCGGCGGAAAAGTGCGGCGTAACTCCGCCGCAACCTCAGGATAAGTAAACCAACTGGGAATTTCGCGTCCTTCATTAAGACGATTGCGCAATTCCGTGCCGGAGATATTCAGGACCCGAGCGTCCTTCGGGACTTCATTCTGTGGGAAATACTTATCCTTGTCTTCGAGGTAAACCATCATTTGGAAGGGCACCATTGTGACGCCTATCTCGTCCTGATGTTTCTGGAAGAGCTCCTGGGCCTGGTAGGGGCCATAGAAGGGCGTGCCATCGCTATCTTTGCCCGGGCCGGCATGATCGCGACCGACCACGAAGTGCGTGCACCCATGGTTCTTGCGGATCAAGGCATGCCAGATCGCTTCGCGCGGGCCGCCCATCCGCATCGCCAGTGGCAGGAGCGCGAGCTTGGTCGTGCCGGCTGGATATTTGCCGACGAGTAACTGATAACAGCGGACGCGGGTGAAATAATCAACATCGCCCGGCTTGGTCATTCCGACCGAAGGATTAATCAGGAGACTCGCTTCCACTTGCCGCGCTGCGCGGAAGGTCAGCTCGACGTGCGCCCGATGCATCGGGTTGCGTGTTTGGAAAGCAACGATGCGGCGCCAGCCGATATTTGCGAACTCGGCGCGCAGCTCTGCCGGGGTGAGCCGGAGTGACTTGAAATCGTAGTGACTCGGGAGCTGGAGCCCTTCGACCCGACCGCCGACATACCAGGGGTGACTCCGATTCATGAGATAGCCAACTCCCGGATGCACCTGACTGGTGGTGCCAAAGACTGACTTGCCTTCGGTCCTGCGATCCGGCTGCCACACATCCTCGACATGCAGGACGGCAATCATGACGCCTTCGGCATCGCGCAGCGCGATCGTGCTGCTGCCGGGCTTGAGGTTTTTCGCGAAGGCTTCGGGAACATCCAAGGTGATCGGCATCGGCCAGAGAAGGCCGTTGCTCAGCCGCATTTTCTCACAGACGCTTTCGTAATCGTCCCTGTTCATGAATCCGGTGAGGGGCGAAAAGCCGCCGTTGAGGAGCAATTCGAGATCGCAAATCTGGCGTGGAGTAAGGTCCCACGAAGGGAAGTCGCGCGACTCGGCCTTGGTTTCGGCCGCGTATTCGGGTTTAAGGATGAGGTTAACGAGTTCGCCTCCGTGAGGCGCGATGAGATGGCTATGTGTCGATGATGTATTCAAGTGTGATGGTGTTTGGTTGTTCGTATTGCTTGCTGGGAGAGAAAGCAATTACCGCGCGAGGCGGCTGACTCGCTGCATTTTGTGCGAGCGCAGACGTGCACCGTAGGAAGAAACGGCGCTCTGTCCACTCCGTTCCGAACTTTGGCCAGCCGCAGCTTTCTTCCAGAAGCGCTCGCTGAGAGCGAAATAATCGCCCGACGGCATTACGAAGCCGTGCCGCCGCGCCTGAAGGCGGGCCCGTGCCCAGCGCCATGCTCGGCGACGGCGCGGTGCGAGGAGAAGGAGGACGGTTTTCGGTTATTCCGGAGATTGCCGGAAATTCGCTGGACAACACCCGGGGCTGAGTGCCAGAATCCCTGTTTCGTCCGTGCACGCTCAAGGTTGAAGGCTCCGTGACGCAACTGCAGATCCCTATGCGTAAAACTTATTTCTTTTTCCTACTCTTCGTCGGCCTTTTTGCAGCGACTGCGCAATCGCAGTTGATCCCGCTTTCGCCGGAACGAACCGGTCACGCCGCTACTCTGTTGCCTTCGGGCAAAGTGCTCGTCACGGGCGGGGCGAATGAGAGCGCCGTGCTCACCTCGGCCCTTCTTTATGACCCCGCCACCGGCGTCTTCACACCGACCGGCGACATGACCACCGCGCGGGAATTTCACACCTCCACCTTGCTGAACGACGGCCGGGTTCTCATTACCGGTGGCGATCAGGGAGGCGATCCGCAGGTTCTCTTGCAAAGCGCTGAGACGTATGACCCGACGACCGGGACCTTCACGGCGACTCCTGAAAACATGCGCGAGCCGCGGACCCAGCACACGGCGACTCTCCTTACCGACGGTACCGTCTTGATCGTGGGCGGTGGCCTGAGCGCGGATATCTTTGACCCTTCCCAGGATAGCTTCACTCAAACTATCGGTAACCCCGTCGAAAGTCGCAAAGCTCATATGGCCACAAGGCTGCCTGATGGCACGGTCCTTATCACCGGGGGTTACGTTAATAGCATCGCGAGCGACACAGCCGAGGTCTACGATCCAATCACCCAAATCTTCACGGCGACGCCCAATATGATGGTCATTCCGCGCGCCAATCATACCTCAACTCTGTTGCCTTCCGGCGAAGTGCTGATCGCAGGCGGCTTCTCCGGCACCAGCCCGCATGATGAGACTGAAATCTACGACCCGGCGGCCCAGACTTTCACCCTCGGTAGTTCGATGTTGTTTCATCGCTCCAACCACCAGGCAATCCTGCAGGGCGACGGCCAGGTGCTCGTTATCGGTGGAGTGACTTTGGAAAGCGGCTTTCTCGCCGTTAATGAAATTTATAATCCGGCCGATCAGACCTGGACTGCACATGGCCAGTTACTCGAAAACCGGGCCGATCCCACTGCCACGAGCCTGCTCGATGGCACGATCCTCGTCGCGGGTGGGCTTACCGGCAATCAGACCTTGCAAAGCGCCGAGATTCTCGATCCCGCCACGGGGCAGTTCACCGCCATCGGCAACATGCAGAGCCCCCGCAATCAGCATACTGCGACCCTGCTCCAGGATGGAAGAGTGTTACTCACCGCGGGCAGCACCGACACACAGACGCTCAACACGGGAGAAATTTTCGATCCCGCGACGAATACATTCACTCTTCTCAGTTCCCTGCTCATCGATGCACGGAAAAATCATACCGCCACTCTGCTCAATGATGGGCGCGTTCTGATCGCCGGCGGTCGCAATACCGACGACGGCCAGCTGCGCACGAGCGCGCTTTTCGACCCCACGACGGAGCTGTTTACCCGCAGCGGAGCGATGCAGAGCCTGCGAGCATTGCATACTGCGACTTTGTTGCAGAACGGGCAGCCGCTACTCGTTGGTGGGGTAATTACCGGAGGCGCTGAGAGTGACACAGCCGAGACTTACGATCCTGTCACTGGAACTTTCACCCTCACCACCGGTACGTTGCAGATCGGCCGCAAGCGCCATCGCGCTACTCTCCTGAATGACGGGACGGTCTTAATCACCGGCGGAACCATCCTCCCCAATGGCCAGGGCGGAGGCGATCGCTCGACTGAGACTGCGGAGCTTTACGACCCGGTAACTCAATTGTTCACTCAAGTGGGAGATATGAGTGTGGCTCGATCGGATCACGATTCGGTTTTGCTTGCTGATGGTACTGTTATCATCACGGGCGGGACGGCCATCCCCGCGGTAGGCGACATTTATGATCCGGCGCAGATGCTTTTCAATCCCAGCGCGAATTCGATGCAGGACGCACGCGGCCGGCTGGTTTCATTGCGCCTGACCAATCCCGCCTGGGGCGCATTACAGAACCACGTCCTGTCGATTGGCGGTTCGGATATTGGCACGCCGATCTTCGGCGGCGCGCAATTCGCCCTCGCCTCGGTCGAGATCTATGATCCGGCAACGAATCAATTCAGTGACTTTGGGGACATGACGGTCGCGCGCCAAAATCACACCGCGACCGAACTCCAGGATGGGAGAATCCTGGTTACAGGAGGTGTGGGGCGTCCTTTCGTTAGCGGGACAGGAGAGCTAGTCGCTGCTCCAACCCCGAGCCCGACTCCAACTGTGACTCCGACGCCCACACCCACTCCAACCCCCACGCCTACCTCTACTCCCACTCCCACTCCCACTCCCACTCCTACACCTACACCTACACCTACACCTAGCCCAACCCCAACACCTACTCCGACTCCTACACCCACGCCGACTCCTACAGCTACCCCGACGCCGACGCCAACCCCAACGCCCACTCCAGTCGAACTTGGCAACGTCTCTACTCGCCTCAACGTCAGCACCGGAGATGATGTCGCTATCGCCGGCTTTATTATCACCGGCACCGAAGCCAAGCAGGTCCTGCTGCGCGGTATTGGTCCTGAGCTGGCAACATTGTTTACCGATTGGTTAAGGGATCCCTTCCTTGAGGTGCACGACGCCAGCGGAGCTATCATTGCCACCAACGATAACTGGCAGGAGCAGACTCCGCCGGCAGACAAACAGGCTATTCTCGAGACCATGCTCGCACCGACGGAGAAGAAAGAAGCCGCCCTCTTGCTGACCTTAGCCCCGGGCGCTTACACCGCCATTCTTAAGCCGGCAGATGGCGTGGCAGGCGTCGGCCTCGTTGAAGTCTACGACGTCTCCGCGGCGGTTCCGGCGCAACTGGCGAATATCTCAACCCGCGGTCTGGTTGGGACGGGTGATGATGTGATGATCGGCGGATTCATTCTTGGAGCTGACAGTGCCCAGAATGCAGAGATCCTAGTCCGCGCCATCGGGCCTTCCCTCACTCAGTTCGGAGTCACTGATGCATTACTCGATCCAATGCTGGAATTGCACGATGCCAATGGAACACTGATGAGCAACAACGATTGGCAGGACACTCAGGCGGCGGATATCGAAGCGACAGGTCTTGCACCGACTAATCCGAAGGAGTCGGCCATTCTTATGTCGCTACCGCCTGGCAGCTATACGGCGATCGTTTCCGGCAACAGTGGGCAAACAGGCGTCGCTTTGGTCGAAATTTACCACCTCAATTAGGGTCGCTCACAGCTAGGATCGCTTGCGCAAGCCGAGTCGCTGCCAATTGGTAGTTGCCGCAACCGCGCACGTCAACGCGCACCGCCTCAGTTCCAGCTGCTAAGAAAGCGAATTACCTCGTGGATCATGACCGCGATCGGCCAGGCCGCGACGAGAGTAATGAACCCAAGCACCGTCGTCTCCAGCGCAAAGGTGCGGCTCGCATCCGCGCGCAAGGCTTCCCTGGCCAGCGCACTGAATCCCGGCCGGCGCCAGGGTCGTTCGTAGCCGCCAAAGTAATCTCCAAAGCGCGGCGGCTGAAAATCACAATCGAGCGCGAGGCGCGGTGCGCGACTGGCTTCGAGCCGATCGTCCCGCGACCAGCGGCGGATGCGGCCGAGATTCCGGCTGGGTTTCATGTTTCTCCCTCGAGCAAGCGCGATGCCGGCTTTGCGCAGAGGAACGCGCGAACCGTGCCCTGCCTCCAGGATCGCATGCGACGAATTTAGGACAATTCGCCGATTCGTCCAGAGTCGGCGCGATCGCCGCTAGCCCTGCGGCATGAGTTTGAGGCCGCGATTGAGCTGGCGGGTGCCGGCAGCGGCGATTCTTTGCAGAATGCGCAACCGGTTTGATTCCACGCTTTCGTGCCAGCGCGGTCTGCGCGCGAGGGTGAGCGCGTCGTCTTGGGCGATCAACAGGCCCCAGCCGATTGGCGTTTCCGCCTCGCGCACGAGTTCGTTAGGCGTAACCAGATAAAAAAGATTGGCGCAGGCATAGTGGGCGATTTTTTCAAACTTCCGCCCTTCCCGCAATTGACGTTGTAACGCGGTCAGTTCACGAAGAACACGCTCATAGCCGCGATGTTTGATCGCCGTCAGATCGTAGTCGTCCCATTCTGGGAAAAGGGTTTCGCCAGTGCGCAGCGTTGGGTGGTGGACGCGCAAATTTCTCTCCAGGATTCGTTGGCGTCGATAAAGGCAGTCGAGCCGGGCAAGCGTTTCTTCGCTGCGCCGATCGTCCCGCCGCAGATCGAAGATGGACTGCTTGCACTCAAACACCGCGGTGTGACCGATCGCGCCATTCTTGCGCGGTCGATAAGCTGCGACGTCGGCCCGGTAACGGCATTGCGGCAGGCACACTTCCAAGGCTGCGATCGGATAATCGTTCTCCTGCGCCCACGCGAGCGCGAGCCGTTTCAGCTCGCGATGCGCCGCGCTCTCTCCGCGAGCTCCCATGCGCTTGTCCTCCCGAGGCGGCGAAGCGGGCCCAAGGACCGAACAACGGTCCTCGTTAGTCAGTTCGGAAGAGAGAGCTGAGGCGCGGCTTTCGCCTAACGACGTGTCCATTCCGCCAACTCTTTCGCCCAATAGGTCACGATCAGATCGGCGCCGGCACGTTTCAGTCCGGTCATGATTTCGAGCACGGCCTGCTCTTCATCGAGCCAGCCTCGCTCGGCAGCGGCTTTGACCATCGCGTATTCGCCACTTACATGATAGACTGCGGTCGTTAGGTCAAAGCGCTCGCGCACCCGCCAGAGAATATCGAGATAGGGCAGGGCCGGCTTCACCATCACGATGTCAGCGCCTTCTTCGACATCGAGCGCAACCTCGCGCAGCGCTTCATTCGCGTTTGCCGGGTCCATCTGGTAAGTGCGCCGGTCGCCGAACTGCGGTGGACTCTCCGCCGCTTCCCGGAAGGGTCCGTAAAAGGCCGAGGCAAATTTCGCCGCATAACTCATGATGGCGGTTTGCTCGAATCCGGTCGCATCGAGTGCTTCGCGAATCGCCCCCACGCGACCATCCATCATGTCACTCGGCGCGACGATATCGGCGCCGGCCGCGGCGTGTGAGATCGCGGTTTTCACCAGCAGCTCGACGCTTTCGTCATTCAGCACATGAAAATGTTCGCCGTCGATGCGAGTCACGCCGCAATGGCCATGACTCATGTATTCACAAAGGCAAACATCGGTAATCACGAGCAAATCGGGACATTCCTTCTTGATCGCGCGCACCGCTTCCTGCACGACCCCCTTTTCGGCATGGGCGCCCGAAGCCTGCTCATCCTTATCGTTAGGGATGCCGAACAAAATGACCGCCTCCAGCCCGGCGGCGCAGACCTGCGCGGCGGCGGCGGCGACTTCGTGAGGCGGAAGTTGCACGACCCCAGGCATGCTGGCGATTGGCCGGCGCTCCCGGATTTTCTCGCTCACAAAGAGCGGAAGAATAAAATCGTGCGACGTGAGATGAGTCTCGCGTACGAGGTTGCGCAGGCTCGGGCTGCGGCGCAAGCGGCGGGGACGACGGACCAACTTTCTCACTTGGCGAGGCTACGCGTGGCGCCTTCGCCAGGCAAGTAAGAGAGGCTTTCCCGATTTGCTTTTTCGATTTCAAGCTGGATCGACAGGCCGAGTGAGATATAGGAGGGGCTTTGTCCCGAACGCATCAACCCTACGGGCATAAGTCTGGCACGCAATGCATGAGAAACTTTCACGACGACAAGCGGCGAAGCTGATTGGCGCAGCAGCAGCCGGTGTCTTCCTGCCCGATGGACACTCCTGCCTGTTTGCAGCGGAGAAATCGCTTCCGAAGCTCATCCGCAGCATTCCAAAAACGGGAGAGAAACTGCCTGTCATAGGCCTTGGCAGTGCGCTCACTTTTGACGTGCCTTCGCGTTCGCCCAAGGCCCAGCAGGTCGCTGAAGTCATAACTCGGTTTGCAAAGCTTGGGGGAAAACTGATTGATAGCTCGCCCGCCTATGGTAACGCTGAGAGTCTGATCGGCGAGATAGCTTTTAAGTCCGGCCTGCGCGATTCCCTTTTCCTTGCGACCAAGGTTTGGACCCGGAGCGTAGAAGAAGGCGTCGCGCAAATGGAACGCTCGTTGCAGCGCTTCCGCACTCGCACGATCGACCTGATGCAGGTGCATAATCTCGCAGATGTCGATCGCGAGATGACCTCGCTGCGGGAATTGAAAGCCAAAGGAAAAATCCGCTACACCGGTATCACTCACTCGGAGCGCAAAGGACATGGTGAAGTGGAAAGAGTCATGCGCCTGCAAAAGCCGGATTTTGTCCAGATCAACTACTCACTCGTCGATCGCGCGGCCGACCAGCGCATCCTGCCACTCGCGCGTGAGATGGGTATGGGAGTGATTATCAATCGTCCTTTCGGCGGTGGTGGAATCTTCCAGGTCCTGGCGGGCAAGCCATTGCCGGCCTGGGCAGCGGAGTTCGATTGTCACTCCTGGGCACAGTTTTTGTTGAAGTGGATTGTATCTCATCCGGCGGTGACCTGTGTCATTCCGGCCACGAACAGCCCACAGCATCTCACGGACAATATGGGTGCGGGACTTGGCCGACTGCCCGATTTGAAAACCCGTGCCCGCATGGCTTCGCTTTTCGTCGGGTTCTGAGAGAAAGCTCAGGGCTGAAAACTGAAATTGCGCGGCTGAATCAAACGTTATCCCGACGCATGCATAATTGCCTGCCTAACGAACAAAGGACGGCAGGAGATCGGCGAAGCGGTCAGAGTGATTTCCCGCTGTAACAACCTTGCCAGCTTTCCTAACCGAGCGCCTGTATCTGTGCTTCGGTCAGCTTCAGGCTGCGGGCCGCGACATTTTCTTCGAGATGCGCCACAGATGACGTCCCGGGGATCGGCAGCATCACCGGCGAATGTTGCAGGAGCCAGGCGATAGCTACCTGATAGATCGTCGCGTGCTGCTCTTTGGCGACTGTCTTTAAGGCCTTATCCTTGAGCGACCGGCCGCCGCCTACCGGCGACCACGGCATAAAGCCAAGCCCTTCTTTTTCGCAATATCGCAGCACATTCTCCCATTTGCGATCCCCTGCATTGTAACGATTCTGCACCGTCACGATCGGCACGATTTGACGGGCGCGCGCGATCTCTCCACTGTCCACCTCCGACAATCCCAAATGCCGGATCTTTCCCGCATCGCGCATCTCCTTGAGCGCGCCTAACGACTCTTGCATCGGCACTTTCGGATCGATCCGGTGCAGTTGATAAAGGTCGATCCTCTCCAGCCGCAGGCGCTTCAGGCTGCCCTCGACGCATCGCTTCAAATAATCCGGCCGACCATTCGGCGTCCATCGGTCCGGGCCCGGCCGCGTCAGTCCGCCCTTGGTCGCGATCACCAATCCTTTGGGATAAGGATGGAGCGCTTCGGCGATCAAAAGTTCACTCGTCTCCGGGCCGTAGGAATCGGCCGTATCGATCAGGTTTACACCTAGCTCAACCGCGCGCCGCAGAACCTTTTTTGCTTCCTCCCGGTCCTTTGGCCAACCCCAGATTCCGGGGCCGGTGATCCGCATCGCGCCGAAGCCGAGCCGATTCACCAGGAGGTCGCCGCCGATTTTAAACATCGAATTATTTTCCACGTTTCTTTGAATATTCGCCTGCACAATCGACACGGTCCCGCTCAGGATTGCGGCGCCACCACCCATTGTTAGAGCCGCAAACCGGCGGCGGGTGAGGCGGCGCGCATCGCGGCGAGTTCGCTCGCTCTCCATCAACGGCTACTTTGCCCTTCACGCTCGTTCGTAGCAACTGCGACCGCGTTTTTCCCCTCAACCCCGATACATTGACATCCGCGCAAATTGGCCAGAGGAAGCAATCCTATGAAACGTGCCGCTGGTTTGCTAACTCTGCCTGCGTTTGTTGTCTTGGTCTTCGCCGTATTGCTTCCGTCGCAGGCCCGTTCGCAGGAGCAGAAACCGCTGCCGGCGCAAACGCTCATGAGCAAGCTGAAGTGGCGTTGTGTTGGCCCCTACATCGGCGGGCGGGTCGTTACGGTCACCGGCGTTCCAGGAAACAACAATCTCTTCTATGCCGGAGCGGTCGGGGGTGGTGTATGGCGAAGCAGCGATCAGGGCGTCCAATGGGAAAACATCACGGATGGGAAATTGCCGGGGCCGAGCTCCAGCATCGGCGCAGTCGCGGTCGCATCATCCGAACCGAACACGCTCTATGTCGGAACCGGCGAAGCGGATATCCGCGCCAACGTGATTCCTGGCGATGGAGTGTTCAAATCGACCGATGCCGGAAACACCTGGCAGTTCGCCGGGTTGCGGGACGCGCACTCAATCAGCGCCATTCTGGTGGATCCGAAAGATGCCAATGTTCTCTATGTGGCCTCGATGGGTCACGTCTTCGCGCCGGATCCGAACCGCGGCATCTTTAAGTCGACCGACGGCGGTAAGACCTGGCAGAACATTTTGTTCGTCGATAACAACACCGGCGCGATCTGCCTGGTGATGGACCCGAATCATCCCAACCTGATGTACGCGACGATGTGGCAGGCCGCGCGCATGCCCTGGGGCTTGATCAGCGGGGGGCCCGGCAGCGGTATCTATAAGACGATGGATGGCGGCGCGCATTGGACCAATATCTCGCGCAATCCGGGTTTGCCGAAGGGAACGCTAGGACGCATCGGCTTGTCGATCGCGGCCAGCCAGCCCGACACGATCTACGCCATCATCCAGGCAAAGGAAGGCGGCGTCTTTCGCTCCGACGACGCGGGCGCGACATGGAAGCGAGTAAATGACGAGATGAAGCTGCGGCAGCGCGCTTTCTATTACATGACAATCTATGTCGACCCGAAAGATCCCAACATCGTATATGCGCCGGAAGTAGATGCACTCTGGGTCTCGCACGACGGAGCCAGGACTTTTACCAAGCTCAAAACCCCGCACGGCGACAATCACGTCCTCTGGATCAATCCTAACGACACTAAGATTCTGCTCGAAGGTAATGACGGAGGTGTTACGGTCTCAACTGATGGCGGCAAGACCTGGAGCACCGAGCACAACCAACCTACAGGTCAGTTCTATCATGTTAACCTTGATGACCAGTTTCCTTATCATATCTATGGCGCCCAACAGGACGAAGGGTCGTTTGAAGGCCCGAGCGCGCACAGTGGCGGAACGATTCCACTCGGGGACTGGCAGGAGGTCGCTTACGGCGAAAGCACTTATAGCGTGCCGCAACCGGGAGATCCCAATATCACTTATGGCAGTGGCTACTACAGCATTTTTGTGAAGCACGATCGGCGCACGAGTCAATTCCGCAGCGTGAGCCCGTGGCCGGAATATCAGGAAGGCGCCTCTTCCGGTGAGCTGAAGTATCGCTGGGGCTGGACGCGTCCTATTCTCTTTTCGCCGGTTAACCCGAAGCAACTCTTTACCTCCTCCGAAGTTATCTTCCGGAGTGATGATTACGGCGCGACCTGGACGAAAATCTCACCCGATCTCACCCGCAATGACAAGAGCAAGCAGGTGCCGAGCGGCGGCCCGGTCGATCTCGACCAATCAGGGGCGGAAGTTTATCCCTTGGTTTCAGCGCTCGGAGTTTCTCCTCTCGATGGAAATCTCATCTGGGCCGGGTCGGATGATGGGCTTACGCATGTTACAACCGATGGCGGCAAAACCTGGCAGAAAGTAACTCCACCCGAGCTGCCAGAATTCTCCTGGATCAGCTCGATCGAACCCTCTCATCGCGATAAACAGACCGCCTATCTCAGCGCCCGTCGTTACATGCTCGATGACTTTAAGCCCTATCTCTTTAAGACAACTGATCTGGGTAAACATTGGACAGCCATCACCGCCGGTCTGCCACAGGACGAATTTGTTTTCGATCTGCGGCAAGACCCTGATGAACCTAACCTGCTCTTCGTGGGTACCCGCAGCACGGTTTATGGCAGCTTCGACGGCGGAGCCCATTGGCAGCCGCTGACCTTTAATCTGCCTGTGGCGCAGGTGCGCGACATCGCTATCAATCCGCGCCAGGGTCAGATCGTCGCCGCGACACACGGCCGCTCGTTCTGGGTGCTGGATAACCTCACGGTGCTGGAACAACTGACCAAAAATCCCAGGGTGCAGTCCAGCGACACGTATGTTTTCGCTCCCCAGGCTGCCTGGCTAACTCATGACTACGGCTATCCAGACCCCGATGAGAGGCGCCCGCCGGATGCGGGTTACAATCCGCCGTTCGGCGCAACTGTGTTCTTTCAGTTGCCCGATAACTATGATGGCAAAACACCGGCCACTCTCCAGTTTACCGATGCAACGGGTAAAATAATTCGCAGCGTCCCGCTCCATCTCGCGACTGAGAAGGAGAAAAAGGACAAGGAAAAAGCAGAAAACGCGGCCTATGCAGACGTCACAGAGAACGCCGCACACCTGGAGAATGCTGCTGAGGAGGAGAAGAGCGAGAAGAGCACGGACCAGAAAATTCGAGAAGAGGAAGTCGATCTCGGCGCGGCCGAGCCGGGGATGAATCGGCTCCAATGGAACCTGCGTTACCCTTATGCGACTGAGATCATCGGCTATCACGCGCCAATTGCGGCCGGCGGTCTCGATGATTCAGTCCAAGGCCCAGTCGTGCCGATCGGCACATATTCGGTCGTGCTCGATTATGGCGGCAAGAAAAGGCAACAGAGCTTTAAAGTCACTCTCGACCCGCGGCTTCATGCCACAGAACAAGACTTGCAGGCACGTCTCGAGTTACAGCTAAAGATTTACGCGGACCTGGATGCCCTCGACAAAGACATCAACCAGGCGCTGACTCTGCGCGATAAGCTTCAAAAAGGAGATAGTAGTCAGACCCCGAGTGACTCTCAGATTGCCGGTGCCGTCGCCGCACTTACACGGGACATCGACAGCGTTGCCCAGATGGCGATGAGAGGAAGCGAAGGCGATCTCCTTTACGGAACCAAGCTGCACGATCATCTAGCCTACCTTTCAGCCGACATCGACCTTGCCTATGCGCGACCGACCGCTGCCCAGTATGCCGTTTTCCAGCAACTCGATCAGCAGGCAAAGCAAGGGGAGCAAAAGCTCGAAGCTGACGTAGCCCAGGCTAACAGACTCACACCCCAAGGCAGCACACCGGCGCCCTGATCCGAAGCGACGTGCTTCCAACATCCTGGGTTGGTAGTGTCTCGTAAGTGTTCGCTTGCAAGGCGACGGCTTCGGTTGCCCCGTGGCTCGCGAAAGATCGACAGACTCAATCGCAATTTCCTGCCATTGTTCCCGAGCCACGAAATATGGACATCATCCCGGTCGCGATCCGCATCCTGACTGCTTTTGTCATCGCCCTGGCCGGCGGCGGCTTGAGTGCGTTCCTGGCGCGCACACACAAGCAGCTTTGCGCTTTCATCAGCCTCGGCGCCGGAACTCTATTCGGGGTAGCGGTCTGCGGCATTTTTCCCGAGATTTTGGAGGCGCTCCGTTGGTGGCAATTCCTGCTCGGACTTGCTTCGGGTTACCTGCTCTTTGCCTTGATCAGCCGTTATATCTTTCACGTTTGTCCGGCCTGCGCCGCGAGTCACTTCGACGAAGCTACTACTCATCGGCTGGCAGAGTTTGGCCTCGCAATGATGATCGCTTTGGCGATCCATTGCATGGTCGACGGGCTCGCCCTGGCGGCCGGGCACGAAGAGTCACAAGCGATCGATCTCTCGATCACTTTCGCCATTTGCGTTCACAAATTCCCGGAAGGTCTGGCCCTGGGCGCGCTCCTCTTGGGCGGTGGCTTCCGGCGCAGGCAAATGCTTTGGCTCGTCGCGGCGGTCGAATCCACGACTGTATTGGGCGGACTGCTCGGCTGGTTGGTCCTGCAGAATGTCTCGGCCCTCTGGCTAGCGCTGGCTCTGGCCAATGCCGGAGGCGGCTTTCTCTATCTCGCCCTCCACGCCCTTTTCGGAGAAATCTTCAAGCACCACAGAGTCGTAGTCCTGGGAAACTTCGCTGCCGGTTTCGGCGCCATTGCCGCGCTGATTGTATATTTCCATCTCTAAGGCTGAAGATCACGCGAAATGATGCCGGGCATTCATTCATAACGCAGCGCCACCATTGGATCGACTGCCATCGCACGACGCGCCGGAATGTAGCTCGCGATCAAGCCCGCGCCTGCGAGGACGAAGAGGACGAGGAGATGGATCGAAAGATCGTGCGCGCTTACGCCATAAAGCAGGCTGCCCATCCAGCGGGTGAGGGCAAAGGCGCCAACGAGCCCAATCGTTAGGCCAACGCTGATAATGAGCATGCTTTGCTGCAAAATCATCCGCAGCACATCCCCGCGTTGCGCGCCGAGCGCCATCCGAATCCCGATCTCGCGCGTCCGTCGGGCCACGCTGTAGGCGATGACGCCGTAAATTCCGATCGCGGCCAAAACGAGCGCGACCGCGGCGAAACTGCCTAACAACGTCGTGTTAAAACGCGGCTGCGCGAGCGTGCCGCCAATCAACTCGCGCATCGGCACCAGCTCGGGCACGAAGACATCGTGGTCCATTTCCTGGATCGTCCGCCGCAACGCTGCCTGCAAACCGGCCGGATTCGCGAGCGAAGTGCGAAACACCAGCGGCAAGACACGCTGCGGATTTTGCTCCAGCGGCAGGCAGTACTCCGGCTTGGGCGCGACCGCGAGCGACTCATGCCGCGAATTGCTGACCACGCCCACGATCTCGACCGCGAACCCGCCACCCTCGCGGTCAATCAAAAGATGCTGGCCTAACGGATTCATCTTCGGAAAGAACTTGTCTGCCAGCGCCTGATTCACGATCGCCACTGGCGTCGAATCTTTCGTGTCGCGCCGATCGAAAAACCGCCCTGCGAGGAGCGGAATGTGCAGCGTGCGAAAGTACTCGCCCGCCACCACCAGGTTCGACGCGTCCGGATGATTCCCCGGCCCCGGATCAGGCCGGCCCGCGATCCAGAAAGAGTTCGCGCTGTCGTTATCGGAGAAAGGCAACGGCGAAGCCCCGCCGGCTGACTCGACCCCGGGCAAAGCAGCCAGCCGCGGCAGAAAACGCTCGAAGAACTTTCTTTGCTGTTCCGTGTCCGCATATTTTCCGCGGGGCAAAACGAAATCCGCCGTCAGCACTTGCATGGGATCGAAACCGGGATCCGTCGCGCTGAGTTTGGCGAAGCTCTTGATCAGCAAACCGGCGCCGGCCAGGAGCAGGAGTGAGAGCGCAACCTGCGTCACTACGAGTAATCCGCGCATCCGATGCGACTCCGGACCGGCGCCGGCGCGGTTGCCTTCCTGGAGGGCTCGATTCACGTTGGGCCGCGTCACCTGTAAGGCAGGAATGAGTGCGAAGAGCAGTGTGCTCACTGCCGCAGTCGCAAAAGTAAATGCGACGACGGTGCCATTAACCTGCACCTCGCTGAGGCGCGGGACGTCCTGTGGCCCGAAGCTGCGCAGCAGATCGACGCTCCACCAGGCCAGAAGCAAACCGCCGACCGCCCCGAGCAACGCGAGAAGCAATCCCTCCGCGAGCAGTTGCCTAACGAGTCTAAGTCGACTCGCCCCGAGCGCGGTACGAATCGCGATCTCGCGTTGCCGCGCGGTCGCGCGCGCGAGCAACAGATTGGCGACGTTGGCGCAGCCGATGAGCAGGACGAAGACGACCGCCGCCACGACAACGAGCAGCGCCGGGCGCACATCGTTCGTCAGGTCCTGATGAAATCCGATTACAGTCGCACTTCGCCCGCTGTTCGTGTCCGGGTATTCTTTCTCGAGCCGGGCGGCAATCGCCGCCGCCTCACTTCGAGCCTGAGCGAGACTCACCCCCGGTTTGAGACGGCCGATTGCGCGCATGAAATGCGAGCCGCGATTTTTCAGGGCCGGTGCGACGAGCGGATGCAGCGGCGTCAGGTAGGCGCTTTTTGCACTTACCGGGAATTCAAAACCCGGCGGCATCACTCCGATGACGATGTAGGGATTGAGCGCGAGACGGACCTGCCGGCCGACGATGTTGCGATCGCCGCCAAAGTAACGCTGCCACCCTTCGTAAGTGAGCACGACAAGGCGCGCCCCCGGTTCGTCTTCCGCGGCGGTCCAGACCCGACCGAGCATTGGTCGCACGCCAAGAACCTCGAAGATCTGTGAGGTGGTGGCGAGGCCGGGCAGCTCGATCGGATCGCCCGTCGTGCTCAGGACCGTGCTCGCCTGGGTGTAAAGGGCGAGGCCGGCGAATGACCTCATCCCGTTTCGAAAATCCTGGTAATCCGGATAGGAATGATTCTCGCGGCTCGCCCCGTGATCGGGCGCGCTCCAGAGCATCGCCAACTCGTTAGGCTGGGGAAACGGCAACGGTCGCAGGAGGACCGTGTCGATCACACTGAAGATCGCGCTATTGGCGCCGATCCCAAGCGCGAGGGTGAGAATGGCGATGAGACTGAAGCCGGGCGACTTCAGGAGGATGCGGAAAGCGTAGCGAAGGTCATTCATGCTGCGTTACATCGTTGAAGCGTTGAAGCGTTACATCGGCCGAATCTCGATTCTCGATTCACGATTCACGGACCTCATTCGTAGCGCAACGCCACCACTGGATCGACTTTCATCGCGCGCCGGGCAGGCAGCAGGCCCGCGACAAAGGCCGCGGCCCCGAGCAGTGCGATTACTGCGGCATAAGTGAGCACATCCATCGGACCAACTCCGAAGAGGAGCGCACGCAACAATCGCGTTGCGGCGAACGCCCCCAATAATCCGACAACGATCCCGACGGCCGCCAAGGTCAGGCTCTGGCGCAGGATCATGCTCAGCATCTGTTTGCGTTGTGCGCCGAGAGCCATTCGGATTCCGATTTCGCGCGTCCGCTGCGCCACATTGTAGGCGATCACGCCGTAAATCCCGACTGCCGCGAGCAGGATCGCGATGGCCGCGAATGCGCCGAGCAAGCCGCTGTTGAAGCGCGATTGCGAAAGTGTCTGACTCACGAGCTGTGTCAGCGGCAGGATGACCGGCACGAACTGCTCGCGATCAATCTCATGCACCGCGCGCCGAATCATCGTTTCCACTCCAGCGGGCGCGGGTTGGCTCGTTCGCACCACGATGTAACTAAAACGATCCGGCGACTGGGCAAACGGGATGTAGTATTCCGCTTCGTCCGGCTCTGCCAGGTTGTCGTGTTTTGCCGTGCCGACCACGCCGACGATCTGCCGGACGGGGTCCTCTCCCGCCTGGCCCGGCTGAAGACGCTGCCCGATTGGGTTCTCGTTAGGGAAATATTTTTTCGCAAAGGTATCGTTGATCAGCACGACCGGCGGCGAATCCTTTCGGTCACGCGAGTTGAAGAGGCGGCCGCTTTTCAACTGAATGCGCATGGTTTTGAAATAGGAGCCGCTCGCAGTCAGGAACGAGGCGGCCGGTTCCATCCCCTGGGGCGGCGCGGGCCGGCCGATGATCGTGAAGGTGCGGCTCTGGTTGTTCCCGCTAAAGGGCAGCGGATTCACCAAACCCGCTTCCTCGATTCCCGGGAGCGACTTGAACCTGGCGAGGAGCGTATCGAAGAACCGCGTCTGCTGGTCAGCTTCGCCATATTGCGCCTTCGGCAGGGCCTGCCAGAGCGTGACGACACCGCGCGGCTCGAAGCCAGGTTGGACCGCGCGCAATTGGGCGAAGCTGCGAATGAGCAATCCCGCCCCGACGAGCAGGACTAACGAGAGCGCGAACTGTGAGACGACGAACGCCGCCCGCAAACGCTGGCTCCGTTTTCCCCCGGTCGAGCCGCGGGTCGCCTCCCTGAGTGACTCCTCCACCTGCGGACGCGAGGCCTGGAGGGCCGGGATCAAACCAAAGATCAGACTCGTTAGGCAGGCGATCGCGAAGGTAAACATCACGACGATTGCGTTGACCCGGATCTCGCCCAGCCGTGGCACATCAGCCGGTCCAAAGGTCTTGAGCAAATCGAGACTCCACCAGGCAAGGAGCAGTCCGGCCCCGCCACCGAGCAGTGCAAGGAGGAGAGTTTCAGTTAGAAGTTGCCGGACGATCTGAAAACGGTTCGCGCCCAGCGCGGTGCGGATCGCAATTTCCCGTTCCCGGCTGGCGGCGCGCGCCAAAAATAGATTCGCCACATTCGCGCAGGCGATGAGCAAAACCAGGGCAACCGCCCCGCTCAGCACGAGCAACGCCGGCTTCACGTCGCCGACCAGATCGGATTGCAACGCGACCGCGCGCTCCGTCCGCCCGGCGTTTGTGTCCGGATACTGCTTCGCCAGTTGGGCCGCGATCGTTTGCAAATCGGCGCTCGCGGTCTGCAAACTGACTTTCGGCTTCATTCGACCTACGAGCGGAAGAAAATGTGCGCCACGCCGCTCGATCGGATTCGGGGGCGGACCGGAGAAAATCCCGTAAAGCGGCGCGATGAAATTGATCGGGTCGTGTTGAACCGGAAATTTCCATCCCGGCGGCATCACGCCCGTAATCGTATACGGCTTGTCGGCCATCGTG
>JAICXG010000289.1 GCA_025980625.1 Chthoniobacterales bacterium | reverse complement strand
GCGCATCGGACCATTTCTCGAGAGTGGGAGCTTCAGCTGCATTCTCAGCAGCGGCTTCGCCGGCGGGATCGACGGCTCGTTAGGCGCGGGCGATCTCTTCCTCGCGGAAAACTTCTCCGATCCGCATTTGCTCGAGCTCGCGCGTGAAGCAGTCATCGCTTCGGTCGGCCGGCTTGTGAGCGTGGACGGGGTGATTGAAGAGCCGACCGAACGGGCCCGGCTTGCCGGCGAACACGGAGCCGCCGCGGTCGACATGGAAACGGAGTGGATCGCGCGGGCTTGCGCGGCGCGTGAGATTCCGCTCCTCTCGCTGCGCGCGATCAGTGACACGACGGCGACGCCCTTTCCCGCGCCGGCGCGGGTCCTCTTCGAATTGCAAAGGCAACGCACACCGACCGCGCGCCTCGCGGGCTATCTTCTTCTCCATCCTCCGGCAATCCTCAGGCTCGCGCGTTTCGCGCGCCGGATCGCTGCCGCGCGCGCGGAGCTGGCAGTGGCATTGAAAGAAGTGATCGACCGGCTCGCCTAACGACCGGCGGGCTCGATGTGCACGAGCACGTCGGCGATCCGCCGGTTCGTTTGTTTGATTGCGTCCTTCACTTCATGCGCAATGTCGTGCCCGGCCCGGACTGTCATTTCCTCATTCACGCCAACGTGGAGATCGACATAAAATTCCAAGCCCATCTTTCGCACGAGGCATTTGTCGATCTCGATCACGCCGGGCACCGCGCCGGCGGCCGCTCGCACCTGCTCGACGATCTCGCCTTGCGGCGCGGTATCAAGAATCTCATGCAACGCCGGGTTGAAGAGACGCCAGCCATTGGCGCCAATCAATGCGCAGGCAAAAAGGGCCGCCCAGGCATCCGCGCTCTGCCAAGGCGGACCGCCGATGAGCGCAATCGAAATGCCGATAAAAGCCGCGATCGAAGTGAGCGCGTCGATCCGATGATGGAACGCGTCGGTCTTAAGCGCGGTGCTCCCGAGGCGACGCCCGATGCGGTCGACAAAACGAAACAGCAACTCTTTTATGATCACCACGACCACGAGCACGACGAGCGTGAACGGCGCCGGCGCCCGATGCGGCTGAAAAATTTCCTGCACACTCCGCACCGCGATGACGAGTGCGGCGGCGAGCACGCCTAACGAGACAAGGATGGCCGCGACCGGTTCCGCCTTGCCGTGGCCATAGGGGTGGGTCGCATCCGGTGGCCGGGCGGCAAACTTTAATCCGCCCCAGATGATGGCGGAGCCGCCAATGTCGAGCGCGGACTCGATTCCGTCGGCGATCAGGACATAGGAATGGCCGAGCGCGCCGGCCACAATCTTGGCGGTGGCGAGCACCACATTGGCCACCATCCCGAGCAGAGCGAGGCGGGCGCCGGATTGCAGATTGCCGGCGGGAGTGTTCGCGTTAGGATGCGAGGTCATCGGATGAGCCAGAGAATTAAAGCGATTGTCTACGCCGCGCACGGAAAACCGGAGGAAGTTTTGCGCCTGGAAGAGCAACCGCGACCGGAGCCGACCGCGCACCAAGCGCTCGTTAGGCTGCTTGCCGCGCCCATTAATCCCGCCGATCTCAACCAGATCGAAGGGAAGTACCCGATTCGCGCGCCGCTCCCCGCCACGCCCGGCTTTGAAGGGGCGGGGGTGATCGAAACAGTTGGCGCCGAAGTCAAGGATCACGCCGCCGGCGAGCTGGTCATTCTCCCGCACGATATCGGCACGTGGCGTGAAATGGCGGTGGTCGAAGCAGGAAAACTTACGACCGCGCCTAACGACATCGCGCCCGAGCAGGCGGCGCTGCTGAAGATCAATCCCATCACCGCCTGGCGGCTGCTGCACGACTTTGTCACGTTGCAGCCGGGCGAATGGGTCGTGCAAAACGCCGCCAATTCAGCCGTCGGCCGGGCGGTGATTGCGATCTGCCGCGCCCTCGGCTGGCGGACGGTGAATGTCGTTAGGCGAGAGGAGTTGATCGAAGAACTGCGCGCGGAAGGCGGCGACGTCGTTCTGCTCGATAATGACGCATTACGCGAGGCCGTAGCCCAGGCAACGGAACGCGCCGCGATTCGGCTTGGGATCAACCAGGTGGGAGGCGAGAGCGCGCTGCGCCTCGCGAAAGTTGTCGCCCGCGAAGCGGTCATCGTCACGATCGGCGCGATGAGTCTGAAGCCACTTACGATGCCGAACGGATTGTTGATCTTCAAAAATCTGCGTTTCACCGGCTTCTGGGTAAACAAATGGTACGAGCAGGCGAGCGCGCTGGAGCGGGCGGAAACGTTCGCGAAGATTTTCGATTTGGCGCGGCGGGGCCTACTCCGGACCAAGATTGAACGGCGCTATCCGCTGCAAGAGTTCAAGGAGGCGATCGCGCGCGCCTCGCAGAGTGAGCGCGCGGGCAAGATCATATTTGCGATTGCGTGACTTAGTTGCCGAGCGCGCCGGAGCGGCCTTTGTTGAGGCATGAAAGTGCGTACCCTTGCTTTTGCTCTGCTCATCGGATCGTTAGGCACAGGAACCGGTTTCGCACAGAAATGGGCCGAGGCGATGCTGAACAAATCACGGCGCCACCACGAGTGGGTCGAACTGAAACACGACGACCGCACGGTCAAGGCCTTCATCGCTTTTCCCGAAGTGAAAGCCAAAGCGCCGGCCGTCCTCGTGATTCATGAGATTTTTGGCCTGACTGACTGGGCGAAAAACATGGCCGACGAACTGGCCGCCGCCGGTTACATCGCGATCGCGCCCGATCTGCTAACCGATGCGGGCAAGGACACCCAGAGTTATCCTGACCGAGAAGCCGCCATCAAGGCTATCTCGGGGTTGAAGACACCGCAGATTTTCGCCGATCTCGACGCCGCGGCCGATTACGTGAGCAAGCTCCCGGCCTGTAACGGCGTGATCGCGGTGACCGGTTTCTGCTGGGGCGGCGGTCAATCGTTCGCCTATGCCAATCACAACGTCCACCTCAAAGCGGCGTATGTTTTCTACGGCCCCGGCCCGGAGAGCAAAGACGAGGCGGAGAAAATCGCCTGCCCTGTTTACGGCTTCTACGGCGAGAACGATGCGCGTGTCGATGCGACCATTCCGAAGACGACGGAGATCATGAAGTCGTTAGGCAAAACCTACGAGCCGGTGGTTTATCCCGGGGCGGGGCACGGTTTCATGCGGGCCGGCGAAGCGCCCGACGCCAGCGAAGCGGACGGTAAGGCGCGCAATGCAGCCTGGGAGCGCTGGAAAGCCCTGCTGAAAAAGTTGTAAAGCAGCCTTGGTAACCCTCGCGAAGCCTTCAGCGCGGTCCCTTCCAGAGCGCCGCGTCGAGAATCGACCAGAGATGGATGAGCCATCCGAGGAGGATAAACCAGAGAATCACGGCAAGGACGAATTGGATGATGGCCATCATTAGCCGTCCTTGGACCAACTGACCGAGTCCTGGAATAAAAAAGCTGCAAATTGCCGCGACGACATTACCGGTGGAGCCTTGTCCTGCCATGATGGCAAGCTTCACCGCGCTATCATCAGGCGCAACCCGCAAGATCGCGCATGGCTAAG
>JAICXG010000355.1 GCA_025980625.1 Chthoniobacterales bacterium | reverse complement strand
TGCATGGAAAAGGCGCCGCACATCCTGCCGCCGTTCTGCGCCAAGTGTTCGCAACCGTTTGCCGGTGCCATCAGCGATCTTTTTACCTGCGTGAACTGCGAAGATCGCATCCTTCATTTTGACGCGGCGGTTTCCTGCTACCGCAGTCGCGGCGCAGTGCGCAAGGTGATCCACGATTTTAAATATGGCCGCCAACTTCATCTGCGGCACCTTGCCGGGCGCTGGCTCGTCGAGACGCTCGAAGACCCGCGACTGGCCGGCCGGCGATTCGATTGCATCGTGCCCGTGCCGTTGCACGCCGCGCGCAAACGCGAGCGCGGATTTAACCAGGCCGAATTGCTCGCGCTAGAATTGCAGCGCCAGAGCGACCTTCCGGTGCGTGAGATGCTCCAGCGCATCCGTTACACCACCACGCAAACGCAATTCGATCGCAGCGAGCGCATGGAAAATCTGAAGGGCGCGTTTCGTTTACGGCGCGGCTGCGACGTGCAAGGGTTGCGTGTGTTGCTGGTGGATGACGTCCTGACCACAGGCTCGACTCTGAGTGAGTGCGCCAAGGTTTTGAAAAAGGCCGGCGCTCTCTCCGTCCACGCCGCGACAGCCGCTCGCGGCTAAAACCCATGGCCATTTTCAAAAAGCCTTCACTTAAGACTGACAATCGCCGGAAGCGCGAGATGCCTCAGGGCCTCTGGCAAAAGTGTCCCGGCTGTGGCGAAGTCGTGCACGAGATTGAGCTGAACGAAAACGACCGCGTCTGCCCACGCTGCGACTATCATTTCCCGCTCTCGGCCAAGCAACGGATCGCGCGCTTGTGCGACCCCGACAGCTTCGTCGAACTAGACGCCGGACTCACTTCGATCGACACACTCAAGTTCCAAGGCATGGCGAGCTACAAGGATCGGCTCCGGAAATACCAGGATACCACCGGGCTGATCGACGCCGTCCTGAGCGGGCACGCGCTCATCGATGGTTACAAAGTCGCCATCGCGGTGATGGACTTCAGCTTCCTCGCCGCCACCATGGGGTCCGTGGTCGGCGAACGCATCACCCGCATGATCGAATATGCGACCTCGCAGCGCGCCGCGGTCGTGATCGTTTCGGCTTCCGGTGGAGCGCGCATGTACGAAGGCATGCTTAGTCTCATGCAAATGGCGAAAACCAGCGGTGCGCTCGCGCTCCATGCCGAGCAAAAGCTGCCCTTCATTTCAATCCTGACGAATCCAACCACGGCCGGCGTGATGGCGAGCTTTGCCTCGTTAGGCGACGTCATCATCGCGGAGCCAAAAGCGATGGTGGGGTTCGCCGGTCCACGCGTGATCAGGGAAACAACCCACCAGGATTTGCCGCCGGGATTTCAAACCGCGGAGTTTCTGCAGGAACACGGGCTGATCGACCTGATCGTACACCGCCGCGACATGCGCGCGCAGCTCGCGCAACTGCTCGCCTACTTTACCGCCTCCTAAGTCATCCCGAGCGGAGCGAAGCGAAGTCGAGGGATCCCGATAAATAACGAGAAGCTCTGACTTGTCGTCCGACCGATGACCTACCAAGAAGCTCTCACCTGGCTCTTCGGAACCCAGCGTTTCGGAATCAAGCTCGGGCTCGAGAACAGCCGGCGTCTCTTTGCCGCGCTCAACGTTCCCTCGCCTAACGAGAAGATCATTCACGTTGCGGGCACAAACGGCAAAGGTTCCACCTGCGCGCTGATCGATTCCATCTGCCGCGCCGCCGGTTATCGCACCGGGCTCTTCACCTCGCCGCATCTCATTACCTTTCGCGAGCGCATCCAGATCAACGGCGAGATGATTCCGGAAGACGAGGTCGCCGGTGGCCTAACGAAAATTCGCAAACTGATTGCCGATTGGGATCCGCATCCGACCTTCTTCGAAGTCACGACCGCGCTCGCGCTCGATCATTTTCGCAATCACGCCGTTGAAATCGTGATTCTCGAAACCGGAATGGGCGGTCGGCTCGACGCAACCAATGCGACCCAGCCGGTCGTCTCCGTCCTGACGCCAATCGATTACGACCACCAAAAATGGCTCGGCGCCAGCCTGACGAAGATCGCATTTGAAAAGGCGGGCATAATCAAACCGCACGTGCCGGTTGTCTCCGCCTTACAAACCGAAGAAGCGGCTACTGTCATTCGCGCGCGGGCCGAAGAATGCTCCGCGCCGCTCGATTTCGTCAGGCAACCGTTTGACCGCTTTCCCGT
>JAICXG010000236.1 GCA_025980625.1 Chthoniobacterales bacterium | reverse complement strand
CGGCAACCGGATCGTCAAGGTGAGCCCTTCGCCTTCCCTGCTTTCAAGCGCCAGCTCACCGCCATGCTCGCGGATAATTCGCCTAACGATGAGCAGGCCCAGCCCGGAACCGCCCGCCTTGGTGGTAAAATACGGCTCGAACACGCGGCCCAGATTTTCCGCCGAAATCCCGCCCCCGGTGTCCGTGAAACTAACGATGACATGGGTGTCGTCGCGATCGCTGCGGATCCGGAGGACGCCGCGGCGTTTCATCGCTTCGAAGCTGTTCTTGATCGCGTTGTAAAAGACCTGCTTCATCTGGTCGCGATCGATTTCGATCGGCGGCAGATCGGAACGCAGCTCGCTCTCAACCACGAGCTCGCGGTCCTTGATCTCAGGTTGAAAGAAACGGACCGACTCCTCGACGAGCGCATTCACATCTGCGGCTTGCAGCCGCGGCTTCGATGGCCGGATCGCGCGGAGGAATTGTGTGACGATGGAATCGAGCCGGTTGATCTCGGCCCGCGCGATGTTGATCGATTCCTGCAACTCGCGCCGGTCTTCCGCGGCCCGGAGTTTCTTCACCTTGCGCTCCATTAATTGAAGGTGGATGTGGAGGGAATTGAGCGGGTTGCCGATCTCGTGTGCCACCCCCGCGGCGAGCAGAGTAAGCGCCGAAAACCGCTCCGACTCGATCGTTTGCTGAGTCGAGCGCCGGTCCTCGGTGATATCGCGCAGGATCATGGCGTGACCGACCGCCTCGGCGATCGATTGCCTGGTTCGTCCGTCCGTCCGCCGTTCGATTACCAAGGGGACGACATAAAAATTGATGAACCGGTTCGTCGGATAGAAAATCTCGGTGTCGCGGCTGAGCGCGGACTCGGATTGCGAGAGCGCTTTCCAATCAAGCCCGCGCACCTGTTCCTCGAGCGGTTTGCCGATCGCGTTTTCGCCGTCGAGTCCGAAGATTTCGCAGGCGGCGCCGTTCAGGTAAGTGATACGGCCGCTCGAATCGGTCACGATGATTCCTTCTTGAATGGAATTGAAAATCGTCTCAAGGAAACCTTTCTCCTGGGCGAGGCGGAGGAGATAGTTCTGGACTTCTTCCGGCCCGATTCGACCGAGACGAGCAATCAATTTTTCAACAAAGCCCGGTTTCATCGGCGGCTATTTTAGACAGGATTAGAAGGATGAACAGGATCGCGCGAGCTGGAAGACGAGCCGCGATCACGCGCACCTTTCTTCTCTCGCCCGCCTACGCCGGCGGGCGGCGCGCGCAGATGCTGTTGAACGAGCGGGCGCAGTTCGATCTCGCCCAACGCTTGCGCAATAACAAAGCAGTGTCGTTAGGGGAAGCCTTCACCTTTCTCAGCGGCCTCTACTTCCGCGGCAAGCTTGCTTACGCGAATGCCTTTGCCCGGCCCGACCTTTCGCGCGTTCTCGTCATCACGCCGACGCGCGGGCTCATCCCCGCCGCCACGCTCGTGACGCTGGCCGACCTGCGCGAGTTCGCCGGGGTCGACATCGACGAAAGGGACCCGCGCTACCGCCGGCCGCTCGAGCGCGACCTCCGGCGACTCGTTAGGCAACTGACCCCGCGCTGCCAGGTTGTTCTTCTCGGCAGCGTCGCGACCGGCAAATACGTCAGCGTTTTGCTCGAGGTTCTGCGCGAGCGAATCCAATTCCCGGCCGAATTTGTCGGGCGCGGCGACATGAGCCGGGGCGGATTGCTGCTTCGTTGTGCGGTCGACCGCACCGAACTCGCCTACATCCCGGTGCAGGGCGCGCTGCGAAAAGGAAAGCGTCCACCGAAATTGGAACCGCGGCGTTACAATCTTCGTCATCCCGAGCGGAGCACAGCGGAGTCGAGGGATCCCGGGGCGAAAGCTTCAAGGTAATTCACGGGATTCTTCGACTCCGCTACGCTTCGCTCAGAATGACGCTGCCACTCAAACCGCCGCTCCCGCCAATGGAAGCGCGCTCTGTCGAGGAGATCCCAGCTGGCGAGGGCTGGCAGTACGAGCCGAAGTGGGACGGTTTCCGCTGTCTCGCTTTTCGCGACGGCGCCGAGATTTTCCTGCAATCGAAAGCGGGTCAGCCGCTCGCCCGCTATTTCCCTGATGTCGTTAGGGCACTGAGCCACTTGAAGGCAAAACAGTTCGTCCTCGATGGCGAGCTGGCGATCCCGGTGAACGGCCGCTTGTCCTTTGACGAACTGCAACTGCGTCTCCATCCCGCCGCCAGCCGGGTGCAAAAACTGGCCGCGGCGCACCCGGCGATTTTCATCATTTTCGATCTGCTCGCCGGCGCGGATGGAAAATCTCTTCTCGACCTTCCGCTGCACGAGCGACGCGACCGGCTGGAGGAATTTGCTGGAACATTTTTCCCTAACGAAAAGCAAATCCGGCTTTCTCCGGCCACGACGAAGCTGGAAACTGCGCGGCCCTGGTTTGAGAAGGCCGGCGGCGATCTCGATGGGATTATGGCGAAGCGTCTCGATTGCCCCTATGTCGCGGGCGAGCGGACGGCGATGGTGAAGGTGAAACAGATCCGCACGGTCGACTGCGTCGTCGGCGGTTTTCGTTATGCGAGCAAATCGCACCTCATTGGCTCGCTCCTTCTCGGTCTTTACGACGACGCCGGCTTGCTCCATCACGTCGGTTTCACTTCCGCCTTCAAGGCAGAAGACAAGCCCGGCCTAACGAAAAAGTTTGAAGCCTTGAAAAAGCCGCCGGGGTTCACCGGCAACGCACCCGGCGGCCCGAGCCGCTGGAGCACGGAACGGAGCGGCGAGTGGGAACCTGTCGCACCGACGGAAGTGGTGGAAGTAACTTACGATCATTTCACCGGCGGCCGCTTCCGGCACGGGACCAAAATCGTGCGCTGGCGCAAAGACAAAGCGCCGCGGCAATGCACGCTCGATCAAGTCGCCGGCCGTGAAGGCAAGTCGCTTGCGTTGCTGGCCGCGCGATGAAGCGATGAAGCGTTGAAGCGAGCAGATGCCCGGGTTCCCTTCAACGCTTTGACGCCTTAACGCTTCAACGGCACTACCGCGACCAACTCGGCTCGGTGATCTTCCCCAGCCCGTCCAGGATCTTGTTCTTCCGTGCGCTCACCGTATCGACCATGTAAAGCGCGCCGCCCTCGCTGAAAATTAAATGCCGCGAGTCCGGTCCCCAGACCGGATTTTCGCCCGCGCCAACGATCCGAGCGCCGCCACCGTTTAGATCCATGACCGCAATCTGAAAATCGCCGCTGCGCACGTTGAACGCGATCTTCTTTCCATCAGGCGACCAGCTCGGCTCGGTGCAATTGCCGTAGCCAGTCGGCAGCCGCTGACCCTGGCCGCCGCTCGACGCGATTCGATACAGCTGCGCGCCACCCGTATCGCTGAAAGAATAGATGATCTCACCTCCGTTCGGCGACCAGGTCGGCCCCGACTCGACGCCGCGGGTATGAGTGAGCCGGCGCGCGCCGCCGCCGCTCGCGCTCACAACATAAAGCTCGGGGTTGCCGTCTTTACTGATCGTTAGGGCAAGCCGGCTGCCGTCCGGGGAAAAGGCCGCGCCGCTGTTTGTCCCGGGGAAATTCACGATCTTGTTTCGCGCCCCGGAAACGAGATTGATCACATAAACATCGGCGTAACCACTTTGATACCCGGTGTAGGCAATCCGGTCGCCGTTCGGGCTGAGCGACGGATGGACGCTGATCGTGTTGTCGTGCGTGAGCTGCCGGACGTGCCCGCCGTCGTAGTCTGCCACGTAAACTTCCTTGTGCCCGGTGCGTGTGGCGATGAAGGCGATTTTGCTGCCGGCGAGCCCCTTGTTGCCGGTCAGCGTCTCGATGATGTCATTCGCAAACTCGTGCGCGGTCCGGCTGGCTGGGCCGCTGTAGGTCTTTGAAAGAACAGTGCCACCGTTGTGATCGAGCACCTGGCCCTGGAGGCTCCCGCCGCCGCTGTTGCCTTTCGCCGAATAGGATGCATTCGCGCTCCCGAGTTTGAACAACCCGGAAAGGGTCAGGTCCTTCTCCACGATCGCGGTCGCGCTTGCGCCGTCGCCGCCAGTGAGCGGCGTGATCGCGAGATTGATCTGGTCGCCCTTGCTCACCGTGATCGTCGGCACGTCCTCGGCTGCGATCGAAATGCAGGTCGTTAGGCAAAGCAGCAGCGCGGCTGCAAAACCGGGAAATTTTTCTCCTCTCATCGGCTCACTCTAGTTCGAAGTTGATGTTCACATCATAATAATTGTCGCCCAGTCCGGCGGGCAACGGATCCACCTGTTTGACTCGCGCCGCAGCCGCGGTCACGGAATCATCCACCACCGAATTGCCCGACGATTTTGCGATCTCATAATTCGAAATCCGGCCATCTTTTTCGATCCGGATGCGAAGCAGGACGGAGAGCTTGGCGCTGTGTACAACGGAAGTCGGCTGCACCCATTCGCTGTAGAAACGATCGTGCAGCATGTTGGCGTACCAACCGAACTCG
>JAICXG010000073.1 GCA_025980625.1 Chthoniobacterales bacterium | reverse complement strand
GAGTTGGTGAGGGAGACGGGCGAAGAATGATGATCAGAACCTGGAGTACGCATGTGCTAGAAGTTCACCAGCCGCTGCGGGACATAAATCTGATCGTCGGGCTGGAGCACAACGTCATCTTCAGTGTGCCCTTGTTCAATCACTCGTTTCAGGTCCACCACCAAATCCTGCCCGGTTTTTCTTGTTACCTTGACTTTGCGCTTATCGGCAAAGTCGCCAAAGCCGCCGGCACGAATGACGGCCTTGCTCACGGTGTAACTCTCGTCGCTCGGAATCTCTTGCGGTCCCTGGTTTTTGACTGAGCCATAGACGTAAACTCTTCCGCGCGATTTCTCACTTACCTTGTCGACGGCGAGAATAACGGTGGCGTGATAATAGTAATCCTTCTCCAGCGCGCTCTTGATGTTATAGGCAAGCTCACGACAGGTCTTGCCGGCGGCGGGGACAAGGCCGATATAGGGCACTTCCAACTCGCCATTGTCGTTGACGCGCAGATGCTGGGACCGATCGTCGCGGTCTTCGACGACGCGGAAACTAACGTAGTCATCCCGGCCGAGCCGCTTCTTGTCGTCCAGCACAGCCATCGAGTTGGTCAGCATCACGGTGCTGCTGCCAGGGCCGACGTTCGGCGGGGGAACGGCAGTCGCCTTGGGAATATCAGGAAGCGGGCTGGTATCCTGTGCAAAAGTCGAAACACCGGGGAGGAGAGCGAAAGCGCAGAGGCTGCATAAGACAAGGCGCTTCATTGATGGTCCATTGGCAAGGTGCTAGAAACTATAGGTAGCGTCGAGTGCCACCCGATTCTGCTTGTAATCACGGAGAGGCTGGTCTGATTGTTTCTGGGTATATTGATAGCGGAGCCCGAGAGTGACGTGTGGGGTTAACTGATAAGCGAGGGTAAGAGCACCGCCATAGCGCTGGATGTGCTCGGAAAACAAGCCACCAGAGTCATCGCCATCCTCATAAAACAGTTCCGAGGCGAGCAGGACCCGGTTAATAATCGCCCAGGTGGCGGTATGGCGGACATAATTCAATTCCACGAAATTGGAATTTACGCCCAGCTCTGACTCATGGCCGGCCGCGAGGGTTTGCGTGATGGCCGCATTGAGCCGATGAGAGAGCAGGATATAAGCATAAAAATTATTCGAATCACTCGTGTCGTTCACGCCGCCCCCGCTATCGAAATTGATGAGCTGATAGCCGGCCGAGGCGCGCAGCCGGAGATAATTGGTAAGCTGGGTCTCGACGAACGGACCGACGGTATAGCTAACCGAATCGTTCAGAAAATTTTTGTCGTAGTAGTTGTAGACAGCGGAAGACTCGAGACCGGCGCCGGTGGTGGAAGAAAGGGCAAAATAGGCGCTAAAGGTGAGTTCTTCAGCGTTTCGATTGAGGTAGCTAAAGGTATCGGTGGTAGAGACGTAGGTGTAATGGTCATAACCGAAGGTGAGAACGGCCTTGTTCAAGTCCCACAGGACTGAAATCCCGGCGGTGTTCTCAAACCGGCCGTAATCGACGACGTTACTGAGTTGCAATTGTGCGACCGGATCCTGTTGCAGGGAAAACCGATCATGCAGGTTGATCCGGAAATCCTGGATGAAGATATCAAAGGCGAGCTGCGATCCCGGGGCGATTAGCACGTTATTGGTGTTAGCGTTGGAATGATTGAGATAGAAGGCGTAGCCAAGACCGAGATCAAGCCGCAGGGTATTGAGCTGGGTAACTGGCCAGATGGCGTCTATGTTAAACTGCGGCCGGATAATAACATCATCCTGCTTATCCTTTTCCGCGAGGTTGATGTTGTCGTTGTATTCGACACCGGTAGTAATGCTGAAACGAAAACGAACCGGCCCGGCGAGCAGATTGTAGGGGATTTGCTCGATCGATTGCCGGCGCGCTTCCGCCGCAGCCTCGCCCGCGAGGGATGGACGGACGGCCTCCTGGGCGCGCAGGTTTGGCAGGAGAACAAGCAGAGCGGCAAAAGCGATGTAACGCAGGCGGTGCGGAGCGCGCGCAAGGGTGTAGTGATGGATGTTCATATGCGTCGCTCGAGATTAGGGCTCAGCAGGTGCAGTACCAGAGGCCGATGGATCGCTTAATTGGCTGCACATGCTGATGGTACGATTTGGTTCTGGTGGACACCGCGCCAGCGGTGAGCCCCTTCTGAAGGTCCAGTCTTCATCGCGGCTTTACGGGTTGTCGCGGACAGTTGTACCTTCCGAGCCCCTTAACGGCAACCGAAATATCCGCGTTTTGCGTTCTTCCTCCGCTCCCACTTTTCTCGGGCGCCGGAGAATCGGCGTCGGTGGTCAGCTAAAGGCTCGCCCGGACGGCTTCGAGCTGATTGGCAGAACCAAGCTTTTCGTTCTTATGCGCGATGAAATTCGCGTACTCCTCGACGAAGACCTTGCCTGGCGCGCGAAAATCGAATTGCTCCGGATGATCGCGGAAGAACTCGCGATGAACACGCGTCCAGACGAGCCGTCCGTCAGTGTCGATGTTGACCTTGGTCACGCCCAATCTGGCGGCGGGAAGGTACTCGTTTTCATCCACACCGCGGGCGGACGGGTCGAGCTTGCCGGCGGCCGCGTTAATCCGCTCAACCTCCTCCTTTGGCACACTCGAGCTGCCGTGCATCACAATCGGCGTACCTGGGATCCTTTTTTGGATCTCGGCGATCACATCGAAGTGCAGCCCTTGCCTGCCTTTGAATTTGTAGGCGCCGTGGCTCGTCCCGATCGCCGCCGCCAGTGAGTCGCAGCCCGTTTGGCTGACAAACTCGACCGCCTCCTCGGGATTGGTAAGGCAGGCGTGCTTCTCGTCCACCTTGATGTCTTCCTCGACCCCGCCGAGCATTCCGAGTTCGGCTTCGACACTGATTCCTTTGGCATGCGCGCGATCGACCACCCGTTTGGTGATCGCGACGTTTTCCTCGAATGGCTCATGGCTGGCGTCGATCATGACCGAGCTGTAAAAGCGGGAATCGATGCAGTCATAGCAGGTTGCCTCGTCGCCATGGTCGAGGTGCACGGCGAAGATTGCCTCGGGGAACATCTGGTCTGCGGTGCGGATGAGCGCTTCGAGCATCCGCTTGTCGGCATATTTGCGCGCACCCTTGGAGATTTGGATGATGAAAGGCGAACGGCTTTGCATGTTCCCGCGAAACAGGCCGAGGATCTGTTCCATGTTGTTCACGTTGTATGCGCCCACCGCGAACTTTCCGTAGGCGACGTTGTAGAGCTGTTTGGTAGTAACGATCATGGCTGGTCTCCCGATTGAGGCGAGGCCAATCTTATGGCGCTCGCGTCAGTTTCCAAATCAGAAATCGGCCGTCCTCAGTTGCCGTTTTCAGCTACGGGCAAGAGCACGCTGACCGAAGTGCCGCGCGCGTCGGAGTCGATGTCAACCCGGCCATTATGGTCGAAAACCGTGCGCTTCACGATCGGAAGACCGAGCCCCATCCCGCGGGGCTTGGTGGTGCAGAAGGGAGAAAAAATTTTGTCCTTTAAATCAGCCGCGATCCCGCGGCCGTTGTCCTGCACGGTCACGACAACCCCGCTGGTGTGATCGCCTTCGCGGACCGATTTGGCCGAAAGGGTGATTTTTGCTTTTGCCTGGCCGTGGGTAGCTTCGGCAGCATTTGCCACAAGGTGGGCGAATGCCTCGGCAAGCGCGGTCTCGTCGCCGATCACTTCCGGCAGATCATCCGGAAAAGTCGTTTCGATCGAGAAGCCGTTTTGCTGCTGGCGGGAGCGGGCCAGCTCGATCGCTCGTTTCACCGGCTGGCGCACATCGAGCGGCTTGAACTTTAACTCTGGCGGATGCGCGAAATTATTGATCTGCGTGATGATGAGGTCGAGGCGATCAATCTCCTGGAGCACGATTTCGTTGAAGTCGCGCCGGAAATCGGCGTCGTGGAAACGCTCCGGCAGCAGTTGGGCAAAGGTCTTGATCGCGACGAGCGGGTTGCGCACTTCGTGCGACATGCTGGCCGCGAGATCAGTCCAGAAGGCGGCGCGATCGAGCAGTTCCTGTTTTTGCCGCAGCGCTTCCTCCGGCGTCCGGTCCTGGATGACGGCGACTGCGCCTAACGGTTTTTGTTCGTGAATCAGCCGGCGCGCCTGGACGCAGAGCGAGCGGCGAGTCTTGGCATCGACCCAGTGCTCAGCCGGCAGTTCGTTAGCGCCCGCGAGCGTTTCCCGCAGAAGCGAGCCGATGCGGCTCCCGGCAGCTTCGACCGCTTTATCGAGAATGGCGCCGGCGGACAGACCGAGAAGAGATTCCGCCGTCCGGTTGCACCAGCGGATAACCGCCTGTTCGTCGCTCGCCACGATGCCGGGAGGGATGGTGGTGAGGAGGGTCTCGGCGAGAATTTTTTGCCGCTGGACCTCTTCCTGGAGTGAAAAGTTTTGCAGCATGATCGAGACGTGATCAGACAGCGTCATGAGCGTCTCAAGGCTCTGCTGATCGAACGGCTGACCCGTGAGGCGGTGCCCGAAAAATAACCAGCCGGTGATCTCGCTGCCAGTGTGGAGCGGGATGATGATCTCCGCGCCAAAACTATCGAGCGTGCGCCGGAGCAATTCGCGTTGCGCGGAGTCACGGATCTGCGGCAAGTGCGCGCGATAAATCAGATGGCCGTGGAATTCAAACCAGCGCACCAGCGGGTCGCGGTCGCCGTACTCGCGCCGCTGCGTTTCCGGCAAACAACGCAAACCGGCCCGGAAGCGGAATCGGTCGTTAGGCCGCTGGCGCAGGAACATTCCGAGCCGCGTCACCATCGCCGCATCCGCGAGGCCATCAACGACATTGTGGACGAGCCGGTCGACCGAATCGACGGGGCGAAAGGCGCGCGGGAACCGCAGGATCGGCAAACTGCTTTCGGCCTTTTCCGGCATCGCCTCGAGCGCATGGCTGCCGGCGAGCACCGGCACCCGCGCCGCCTCCTCACGCAGGACACGGTTGTCTTCGAGGACGCGCAGATGATCGAGCGCTCGGCCAACCAGAGCCTGAAAATAATGCCGCTCCAGCTTCAGGTCCTCAGTCGCGTAAATCCCCAGCCGCTCCGCATCCCGCAACGGTTCGGAACGCGGGACGCCAAAGCCAATGATCAAGACATCACGCCACTCCAACTGCACCTGTTCAATCAGCTCCTGGCTTTCTTTGCTTCGCAGATCGACGAGGAGCAGGGCAGGATGATTCTGTTGCAGCACCGGATCGAGCCGGTTGGCTTGATCGACATGGCGCACTTCAATCGAGCTGCGCAGGAAAGCGCGCGTCCGCCTAACGAAATCGGAATCTTCAGTATAAAGGATGCAGGCGGCGGAAGGGATCATGCCGCGGCGACCTCTTCCTCAAAGCGCACCAGCGGGAGCAGAATATGGAAACTGGTGCCGCGATTCAGCTCACTCTCCACTTCAATCTGCCCGCCATGCTCCTGCACGATCCCATGCACGACTGACAGGCCGAGACCGGTGCCATAATCTTTCGTTGTGAAAAATGGATCGAAGACATGCGGCACGTCCTCCGGCTTGATGCCGGCGCCGTCGTCCTGCACGGAAATGCGGAGAATTTCACGCACGTCGCTATGGTCCGGGAGGGCGGTGGGCCAGGTCTTGGTTGTGCCGATTTCGGTCGAGACGGTAAGTGAGCCTCCGGTTTTCATGGCGTCGAGCGCGTTGATGAAGAAGTTGAGAAAAACCTGCTCGATCTGGTCCGCATCGGCACGGATTGTATCCACTTCAGCCTGCCAGGAACGAGTTAATTTCACATCTTTTTGATAAAGGCGGTGGCCGACGAGGAGCAGCGCCTTCTCCAGAACTTCGTGAACGTGCATCGGCTTGAGCACGGGCTTGGCCGGGCGCGCGAAACGGAGGAGCTGATTGACTAGCGAATCGATCCGGTCGACCTCGTGCCCGATGAGCGAGAAAAACGTCTCGCGAAAATCCGAGTCCTGATAACGCTCCGGCAGCAATTGCGCGAAAGTTTTGATGGAGACGAGCGGATTCTTGATTTCGTGCGCCATGCCGGCGGAAAGCGTGCCGAGGCTGGCGAGCCGATCGCTCCGCCGAATCTGCATCTCGAGCCGTTTCAGCGTCGTGATATCCGTCAGCACCATAAGCGCGCCTAACGGCTCACCATCCTGGCCGTGGAAGATCGAGCTGCTCACGCGCAGGATCGTGCTCTTGTCGCCCGCGCGGAGAACAATCTCACGCCCTTCCAGCCGCTCACCGTTGCCTAACGTTTCCCCAAGAATATCGCGCAACGCTTCCGGAAGATTGGTGATTTTGCGCGTGAGCAATTCCGAGGCAGTCAGGGCAGTGATTTGCTCGACCTCGCGATTGAAAACGGTGATGAGCCCGTTGCGATCGGCCGCCACTACTCCGGTGGTGAGATTTTGCAGGAGCGTCTCGTTATAGATTTTCGCGTTTTGCACCTCGGTGAAGAGCTGCGCGTTTTCGATCGCCACCGCGAGCTGCCCGCAAAGCACCATCAGCGCGCTCTGCTCGACCGTGCCGTAAATCCGGCCGGAGCGCCGTTGCCCCAGCAGCATTACCCCGGCAAGGTGTTCGCGCGCAAAAATTCCCATCGCCAGACCGACATTGAGCGATTTCATTTGCCGGCGCACCCGTTCCAGCTCCGGAGTGGAGCGAACGCGATGCAATTCATCCACCACGATCGGCTCCTGCGTGCGCTCGAGATGGGAGATGATTGCCTGGTCACGATGCAATTCCATTCGCGCCGTTCGCGCCGCCGGCTCAACCGCGGGAAAGCGTTGCGCATAAAATTCGCGTTCCGGGAGGAGAAGAAACACGCGGTCGGTATCGATCGCCTGCGCGATCGTTAGGCCAAAGCGCTCGAGCAGATCGGCCAGGGTGGTGACGGAACGCAGGATTGTCGCTGCCTGGTTCATCATCGCTTGAAAATCCAACCGGCGCGTACCGACGAAAAGGCGATCGGCCAGGCTTTGCGAAAAACCACGCGCCGGCGCCATGGCGAAGGCAATTACAAGCGCGGCGAGGATATGAGCGAACGAGCGAGCATCGCGGCCAAGAATCGGGATAAAAACGGCGTCCGCCAGCCACCAAACAAATAAATAAAGTCCGATTAGATAGGTCGCAAGGAGGAGATACGCGATCGCCCTTCGCATGAAGAAGCCGACCTCGAGAATCTTCCGCGTGGCGATGCCGTAGCCGACGACGAGGCTGAACACGACCGAACGAAAAGGAGCAAAGAGCAGCGCCCGGGAAGGGCCGATCACGCGGTCCAGCACGAAGGCGAGGGCCAGGGCGAAGGAGACCGCAGCGATGCCGCCGATGAGAATGAACGCGAGTTCGGCATGCTCTCCGCCGGTCGTTTTTTGCAGGTCGCGGGCGTAGCTGACGAGCAGCACGACCAACGCGACGATAAAGAAGGATGCAAAAATCCAAACACCTTCGGGATCATAAATCGGTTGCGGCGGCAATCCCGGAACGGCCGATAACTCCGCGCCTTTGAGGAAGAATTTCGTCTGGCAGAGCACCACGATTCCTGCCGTGACGAGCAGCCAGGTGCGCGAATGGCCAAGCAAGTCGCGCCAGCCGTGCACCCGTTGCCGGACCGAGAGGCGGAGAAGATTGAGCATCGCCAAGTACAAAGTCGACGTCACCGAGGCTTGGCGAATCGCGAATTCCGCTTCCGCGGGAGTGCGGGCGATAAAGGCATAGTAAAGGCTGCCAAGCCATCCCGCGATCGTGAGGGAAAGGAGGAGAAAACACTGGTTGGCAAGCCGCCGCCGGTTCGCCCAAAAAACCGCGATGCCAAGCGCGATCTGGAGGACAAGGGCGGCGAGAGTTGGGAAGGTTGCGCTATTCATGGCGCGCTCCTCCTTCTCGAGCGGTGCTCGCCTCCGTCACTCCGCCGCGAAGCGTTCCACCAGCATGCTACTATTGCCGCCACCCAAACCACGTACATTGATCAAAGCGCATCTTAATAGCGCTTTTCGGGCCTTTCCGGGAACAAAATCCAGGTCGCAGCCAGGGAGCGGCGTCTCGTGGTTTGCAGTCGGCGGGACAACGTCGTGCTGGAAAGCGAGTGCGCAGGTGATGAGCTGGAAGGGACCCGCGGCCGCGAGCGGATTGCCTGTAACACCTTTGATCGAACTGATCGGGACGCGCTCCGCCTCTTCGGCAAAAACGCGCCGAATCATTTTGACTTCGGCGACGTCCAGCACCGGATGCCCCGGGCCGTACGAGCAAATATAATCGATCTGCCTTGGCAATCGGCAGGCGTTGGCAATGGCCAGCCGCATCGTTTGTTCGAGACCGGCAAAAGGATCTTCTGGATCATCATCCATTTGCGTGGCGTAGCCGGTGATCTCGAGATAGATGCGGGCATCACGCGCCAAAGCATGCTCGAGACTTTCCAGCACGACCACGCCTGCCCCTTCGGAGATTACGCCCGAATCGCTCGCCTGATCATAGGGGCGGCTGGCCCGCTTCGGCTCCGCATTGGCAAAAGAACTCAACCCGGCGGAAGCAAAGGACGCCATCGTTAGGGGCGTGACTGGCGCGTCCGCTCCACCGGCGAGCGCGATCTCCACTTCACCGCGTCGGATCCGGCCGACGGCCATCGCAATCGCATCAATTCCCGAAGGACAAGCCGACGAGATCGTGGTCGCCTGAGTCTTGACCCCGAGCTTTTGCGCAATCAGATGCGCTGGGGCTTGCGGCTGACAATTACTCACGACGCCGGAGTTGACCCGGCGCGGCCCGCGATCCTGCATTTCGTGAAAGCCCTTTTCGATCACATCAAGCGCGCTCGTGCTCACGCCGATGCAAACCGGAAGCAGCTCGAGCGCGTGATCCGAGGCGGGATCATAATTCGCGTTCCGCAGCGCCATCTGCGTGGCGGCATACGCAAGTTGGGTGTGACGCGCCATCCGCTTCGGTTTCCAAGTCGGTGGCATGTAATCGAGAGGATCGAAATCTTTGACTTCTCCGGCGATCCGCGTCCGCTGCGCGTTCGCATCGAAAAGCGTAATCGGCCCAATGCCGCTCTCGCCTGCGACGAGTGAGCGCCAAAATGCCTTCAGGCCAGTTCCGTTCGGGGCGAGAATCCCCATCCCAGTTACGACCACTCGATTCCGCATTGTATGCCGTTTGTTACCGTTGCAGCCGCAGTCTTTAATCAAAACTCCCGACAGAGGCTACTAGAAATTGACGAATTCGTGTAATTTGTTAATAAAGGCGAGGTTATTCACAATTTCCTGCTTGCCTTTCCACTGCAAATACAGAAGCCTCGCCCTCGAATTGGAAACAGTCGCAATGCGTTTGCAGATTTTTCCTCGGAGGGCACGTCGCTAGCTTTATGCGAGGAGGAGCAATGACCGTGACCGCCGATCTGCCACAAGTCCTAGTCATCGATGACGAGATGGGACCCCGCGAAAGTCTGCGCATGCTTTTGAAGCCTAACTATCAGGTGCACACGGCCGATTCGGTCGAGCGCGGCCTCGAACTTCTGAGCGAGAAAAAACCCGACGCGATTGTGATGGACATTCGCATGCCGGGAATGACCGGGATCGAAGGTTTGCGTCGCATCCGCCAGATCGATCCACATCTTTCCGTTATCATGCTCACTGGCTTCGGCGCGCTCGAGACGGCCAAGGAGGCGCTCCGGCTCGGGGCTAACGATTACATCAGCAAGCCATTCGATGCCCGCGAAATGCGGGAAGTCATAAGTCGAAACGTCGAGCGCACCCGCCTCCACCGCACAAGTGAGAACGCGGCGAGCGAAATCAAGGAACTCAACAACCGCCTGCTCCAGGAACTCGCGCAAAAGGAGCGGCTCGCTTCGCTTGGCCAAGCCTCGGCCGAGTTTGTCCACGATATCGGCAATCCCCTAACGATCGTCTGGGGTTACGTCCAACTGCTCGCGAAGAAGCTCGAAGACTCCGAGAACAAGGACACCAGCAACGGCTCGAACAAGGAATTGGAAATCATCGAGCAGAACGTGCGGCTCTGCCGCGATCTGCTCACGATGTGGCAGAGCTACGGGAGTTCCGACGCCGCGCCGCACAGACCGGTTTCCATTTCTGAAATCGTTGCGGAAGTGGTCAAAAGCGTCGGCGCGATGGCGAAAGAAAGCAGCGTAAAACTGAGCTGCGACCTGACTGACGATCCCTGTTCGCTCAACGGTGACGCCGTCCAGATCACGCGCGCGATCCAGAATGTCATCATTAATGCCATTCAGGCCTCAACCGAAGCCAAAGGCACGATCGAGGTCAGTTGCATCCGGAAGGATTTTTACGTTGATGTGCGCGTCGCGGATACCGGGCATGGGATTCAGCCGGAGCAGATATCGAAAATTTTCGATCCTTACTTTACGACCAAACAGGGGAAGAGCGGCACGGGCCTTGGCCTCTACATCACAAAAAAAGTTATCGAAGACCACAGCGGCTCGATCAAGGTCGACAGCACCGCGCGCGTTGGCACGACCATCACGATTCGCCTCCCGTTGCTCAGCAGCTAAACAAGAAGCGCCATTGAGCGTCGGGTAATATCGCGCCCGGCAGGTCGACTGAGTTTGATGAGCTTTCAGCAATACTGATTGCGAGCGTTCGCTCTTCTGCCTTTCTTCCCGCGTGGCAGAAGCTCGTTATCGCAGTGCTCCCATCTTTCTCATCCGAATGGCAGGCGTGCCGTTCAACGTCTTGGAGCAGCTCGCCACCGTCGCGACCGCAAAGGCCGCTCGTGACCTCCTTGTTGCGCAGGAGGAATTTTCACGCGCAAAGAACAAGGTCGAGCAGTTGCTGGCATCGCGGAAACACAATCTGTCGCGCGAACAATTCCGCGCCTGGCGCAAGGCGATTCTCCACGGGGTAATGCCCGCGGCGCACGACGCACCATCGGCCGCTTTTGCGGAATGCTGGCGGTGCGCCGAGCGCTTCGCCGAGATCGAAGCAACCTTCATTCAATCGTTGCAGCGCGAACTCGAAGCCGCGCGATGCGCACTCATGCACTCCGCCGGTCGTTATTTGCCGCCCTACCTGGTCTTCGCCGCCGGTGGTCTCCGCGAACTGGTCGCGATGCAAAGTGACGAGCCGCTCCCGCCGCGCAGGAAAAGTCTGCGGGCGCGCGAGCGTCACCTGCTCCTCTATCTTCAGCGGATTTGTGGGAAGAACGACACGTTGAGCGAATTCGGCCCGCATGGCTGGGGTAAGATCGATCCCCAGTTGGAGGGAATTGCACTTCGTCCAGAACCCGGGATTGCGCGACGCGAAGTTTTCCTGGAGCGCTGGACGGCGCACGGACTCGCCGCCGCGGTCAACGCGGATCCCGAAACCGCAGCCGAAATTGCTCCGCGCTTGAACTCGTTAGGCCGAATCGAGGAAGATGTCTTCGTCTTCAGTGATACCGGACAGCACGTCGCGCTCGACCCGCAAACGCGTGCGCTCCTCGATTGCTGCGATGACGAGCATCGCGCCTGGTCGTTAGGGGCGCCGGAGCGACTACGGCGGCTTGCGCAGGAGGAGATTGCGCAATCGCAGATACAGGTGCCCGCTCTCGAACCGCATGCCTTCACCGCGGTGCTCGACGATATCTCACATTGGCGGACAGGACCGCTGCGCGCGCGCTGGCTCGAGCGCGCTCAAGCGATTGCGGATCTCGCCAGCGAATTCGGCCGCACCACCGATCCGGAGGTTCGGTCGAGAATCATGGACGAAGT